>JASEHD010000047.1 GCA_030019075.1 Bacteroidota bacterium | reverse complement strand
AAAAGATCAATCGTTGGATCAGATTTTAATTTTTCAAGCCCATCTTGTCCATTTTTAACCCAAACAACCTCGAAATTCTTATTTTGAGAAGGTCGGAATTGATGTTTGATAACTTCCACAAATTCGATATCTTCATCAATTAGGAGTATTTTAATATTATTTTCCATTTGTACCTTTTCGATTATACAATTTGTATTGATAAATTGCAAACAAATTTTTTTAAACCCAAAAAAATCTTTAAATTTATTCTCATCGAGAAATAACCTATTTCGCACGAAAGTCTAACTTAGAACGTTTTTCGTTGACATTCATTGCGAAATTCATTAAATTTAGTAGTTTTGAGAAAAACCGTTCAAAAAATATTTGTACCTATAGTGAATTTGTTGCCTCATTTGAAGCTCGAGAGCATAATTTCTAAAATTAACGCTAATGATGGCATCTTTTTAACTATCGGAATGGTTGCACTTATTACGGGAATTTTAGTCGACATCTTTATAATTCGTATCATCTGTTTACTTATCGTTATTGCAACTTCGATTCTGTTATTCATCTCTCTTAGGATGAAGGACTTTCATCCATTTATGAAAATAAAGGAACCTAATTCGCTTTCTCAATCATATCAAAAAAATGAAATGATGAAAAAATTAATCTTTGATGATTTTCAACACCACGACAATGGGGATTTTAAAATTGAGGAGGTAAGCGAGAATTCATATAAACCGCTGTCGGAGACAGTTTCTAATACCGAAACAGAAGGTTTAAACACTGCGAATCAACTTTTTAAGATGCCCTCTGTCGAGAAACTCCGCGTTATCCCGCAATTCCAAGTTGCAGATTTCTTTGATGTTAATTCAGAGATATTCAAGGGAGAAACGGAGCCGCGAACCGAATTTGATTTCCTTTTAACTAAGGTTCTGGGTGTGATAAAAGAAGTTTTATTCGCTCACACCGCTGCGTTCTTCTGGGCTAACCGCGAGAAACATCAAATGATCATGGAATCGTTTGTTTCCGACAGCCCAAGTTTTTTTACATCCCGACGATTCACAATGGGGCATGACCTCGTTAGCAAAGTAGCAGAAGCGGGTAAACCAGAATTCATCTCAGAAGTAAATCCACTTTCGGAAGCAGAATTACTTCATTATTATGAACGTCCAACATTAATAAAATCATTTATTGGGGTTCCAGTTTTTTTTGTTCGTGGTAACATCGATGAATCTGTTGAAAAACCTGTCGGGGTACTTATTGTTGACAGTAAAGCCACTGATGATTTCGGACAGGAGACATTGACACTCCTCGGACAATTTACTAAGTTAATCTCTGCATTAATTAAAAGTTATAACGACAAATACGATTTACTTCTCGATAGCGAGCTGCTTAGCTCAATTCGCCGATTACAGGAAAGAATCAAACAAAATTTCAGACTTCCAAGTATAGTCCAATCGCTTGCGGAAGAAACTTCAAAATTAATAAACTGGGATTATCTTTCGATCGTGCTATATGATGAAGCAAAACGCGCATGGGTGGCAAAGAAAATTACCAATCGCGTTTACGAGGGTTACATTGTAACAGAACAGGCAATTGATTTTCCTGAAAGTATAGTCGGTCAAGCAATCAAAAATAATCTATATACATATGTTGATGATCTTAATGCAAACACTACTCCGCGATATTATTCAGAGGAAAAGCTCGATCGCAAGGGATCGTTTGTTTCGATACCGATAAGCTCACTAAACAAATGTTACGGCGCAGTCAATATCGAAAGTCGTGATAAATCCAATTTCTCCCGGCGCGATATCGATATGCTCTATCGTTTGGCAGAAAATACTGCATACGCCCTCGAGATTTTCTTCATGCAGGAAATGATAAATGAATATGTTATCATCGACGATGTTACTGGCATGTACTCTAAAAAGTTTTTCATGCAGCGTATCGAAGAGGAGCTTCAAAGATCTGACGATTCGGGAACTGAACTATCGTTATTATTCGTTACAATCGATAGAACTGAAGAAATAGTAGGACGGTACGGCACTGAGAGTTTCGAGAGAGTTATGCTTACCCTGTCGAAAGCAGTCCGCGCCAGCGTTCGTTCATACGACCTTGTCGGACGATATGACACAAATCGTTTCGGTATTTTGCTAATCAATACTGCTGCAAACGAAGCATATATCTGGGCAGAGAAGATACGAAAAAATATCGCAGGATTGGTAATCAATATCGACGGGAAAAATATATCCATAACAATAAGTGTCGGTGTTGCAGGAGCGATGGAAGGAATGAAAAAAGAAGAATTAGTTGGCAATTCAGTTGCAGTGTTGAATGCTGCTTCGCAAGCCGGCGGGAATGTTGTAAGAGTTTTTTAATTAATCAAATCTAAAAAGAAGAAAGATACTATATGGCAAAACAACAAACTTTTGCAGATAAAGCAATGAAAGCTGCGATGCGGCTTGGTAAAAAATGTCAAGTTTGTGGAACAATCAAACAACCTATCCTATTTGTCAGCTCAGAACCGTCAAAACACGGCAGTATTCGATTCAATCACCAACGAATTCAAGTTTGCAAATGTAACGAAAAAGAGGTTTATGCGTAAACTTTTTTCGGGTACAAACAAATAAATCAGATATTATTCTACTAACGATTCATAAATAAATAAAGTGTTTTTAGGCAAAGTTATCGGAACAGTCTGGGCAACACGCAAAGACGAAGAACTTGTCGGGATGAAATTTCAACTCGTTAAACACATTGGGTTGGATTATAAACTCAAAGATACATTCGTTGTTGCTGTAGACACAGTTCAGGCGGGTGTGGGCGATGTTGTGCTGGTTTGCAGCGGCAGCTCATCTCGTCAAACCACCCTTACTAAAAATAAACCTGTCGATGCGGTAATTATGGCGGTTGTAGATAAACTCGATATTACTGAATCATCTTAAAAGATAATAGTGTTCTTTGCAAAGGTTATCGGAACAATCTGGGCAACACGGAAAGATGAAAATTTGAGGAACTTTAAACTTCAATTCATCCAGCCACTAAATGCCCATCGGGAAAAAGTAGGTGATCCAATTGTTGCAGTCGATACGATTGGAGCCGGACAGGGTGAAACGGTCTTTTACATCACAGCGAGAGAGGCAACTATCCCGCTCCCCGTAGAGATGGCACCAGTTGATGCAAGTATTGTTGGAATTGTTGATCGTATTGATGTTCAGAAATAATTTAAAATGTAAAACAGAGTTGCAGCGGATGTGGGAAGATAAGGAACCATTATGCCAAAAGTGAATAAACAATTTACAACACGAGAAAGTCAATCGCTTGATAAGTATCTTCAGGAGATAGGGAAGGTGGAGCTTCTCGATCCGGAAGAAGAAATCGAGCTTGCTCGCCGGATTAAAAAGGGGGATCAAAAAGCCTTAGAAAAACTAACAAAATCGAATCTCCGGTTCGTAGTAAGCGTCGCCAAACAGTATCAGAATCAGGGGCTCTCGCTTGGTGATTTAATAAACGAGGGAAATCTCGGTTTAATAAAAGCAGCGAAACGATTCGATGAAACACGCGGTTTCAAATTTATCTCCTATGCTGTATGGTGGATTCGTCAGTCGATTCTTCAAGCACTTGCCGAACAATCGCGCATCGTTCGGTTACCGTTAAATCGGGTCGGAGCGTTAAATAAAATCGGGAAAGCTTTTAGCACACTTGAACAGGAATTCGAGCGTGAGCCAAGCGCCAGCGAACTTGCTGAAGAACTCGATATGTCACTCTTCGAAGTTGCTGATACTTTAAAAATCTCGGGCAGACATCTCTCGATGGACGCTCCATTCGTTCAAGGGGAAGACAATCGTCTATTGGATGTTATCCAAGACGAACGCACACCGATGCCTGATCATTTTCTTATCAGAGAATCTCTCAGCAAAGAAGTCGAGCGTGCTCTAAGCACACTAACCGAACGTGAAGCTGAAGTAATTCGGTTATACTTCGGACTGGGCAGAGAGCATTCACTAACGCTCGAAGAAATCGGTGCAAAGTTTCAGCTCACGCGTGAACGTGTCCGCCAAATAAAAGAAAAAGCAATCCGACGATTACGGCATGCATCCCGCAGCAAGCAATTACGAGCATATCTCGGTTGAATCAATGAGCCATCTACTAAGAAGGATGGCTCAAAACTTTTTTTCTGCCCTTTTTACTTCTACTCTGCTCTGGATTTTACTCATCTTGGTCTCGACCGTACTCGTTCTATTGTTTGATGGTTGTTCACCTTCAACAACAATTTCATCCGATTCAACAGATATCCAAACCGATTCACTCGACCAAGAGGAATTCTTATCGTCAGAAATGGAGGATGAGGAAGAAACCGAAACCTTTTCCCCTATCACCCGACCTCCTAAAGAATTACTATCGCGCGAAGATAATCCAGCAATTGATAGACGGAAAGTACTAACTGATATCATGGCATTGATGGGAATACGCTATAAGCGAAACGGAAATGATAGTACGGGTTTTGACTGCTCAGGTTTTACCTTAAAAATTTTTACTGATGCTCTTGAAATAGAACTGCCTCGCTCGAGTCGCGCACAATATACTACAGGTAAACCGGTAGAACAAGACAGCTTAAAGTTTGGTGATCTCGTTTTTTTCAAAACGAGAAGAATAATTCCTTCACACGTCGGGATATATGTCGGGGATGGACTTTTTGCACATGCAAGTTTGAAGAATGGAGTAACGATCTCGCTGCTTGACAGCAAATATTATCGGAAACGATACCTTGGTGCAAGACGAATCATTGAGTAGGCAGCTCTTTTGTTTTTCTTTTCGTTGATACTTATATTGAAAAAGGAAAAAATAAAAATTTATGGCAGTATTACCTATATTTACAGATGGCGCACCCGTTCTGAGGAAGAAAGCGGATCCCGTGAAGGGAATGAATGACAATATCATTCAATTAATCATGGATATGTTTGAAACCATGCGAAGTGCTAATGGCATCGGATTGGCGGCAAATCAGGTCGGGATATTAAAGCGCATCATAGTTGTTGATTTATCTGAAGTCGAAGGAATGGAGAATGCTAAGCCGTTAGCTCTCATCAATCCTAAAATTCTTGAGCAGCAAGATAAGTGGGTAATGGAAGAAGGGTGTTTAAGCGTCCCTGAAATACGTGACGATATTGAGCGTGCAAAAAAATTAAAGATAATATACAAAGATACAAATTTTAACGATATTGAGATTGAAGTAAATGGATTATTAGGACGGGTAATATTGCACGAAATTGATCATTTGGATGGAATATTATTTATAGATCGAATACCGCCCTCGAAGCGAAAACAACACACTGAAGCACTTAATAAAATTCGGCACGGTGAGATTGAAGTCAGTTATCCAATCATCACTGCGGCCGATGTTCAAGTCTGACGAAAGAACCAACATTACTTATGCGAATTGTATTCATGGGAACTCCTGAGTTTGCTGTTCCAAGTCTCAGGATTCTAATAGAAAATAATTATGAAATTGTTTCTGTTGTTACTGCCCCCGATAAACCAGTGGGAAGAGGATTACAACTTTCCCCCTCGGCAGTAAAACAATTTGCAATTCAAAACAACCTCGCGGTCATGCAGCCGGAAAAATTAAAAGATCCATCATTTGTTCAGCAATTAGTATCATACCAGCCCGACTTGTTTGTAGTGGTAGCATTTCGGATACTTCCAAAAGAAGTATTTTCGATTCCGAGGTACGGCTCCTTCAATCTTCATGCTTCTTTGCTGCCAAAGTACCGCGGCGCGGCACCTATCAATTGGGCAATCATCAACGGTGAAAAAGAAACCGGTGTTACAACATTTTTCCTGCAGGAAACTGTTGATACCGGGAACATTATTCTACAAGCACGTGTACCGATTGGTAAAGATGAAACTGCGGGCGAATTACACAACAAACTCGCCGACATCGGGGCTGAAATTGTTTTGCATTCTGTTCATTCGATTGAGATTGGAAAAATAAATATCAAAACACAAGACGATTCACTTGCATCACCTGCACCAAAACTTTTTAAAGAAGATTGCCAGATCAACTGGCAGAAATCGGCGCATGAAATACATAACTTCATTCGGGGTCTTTCACCAAAACCTACTGCATTTACACATCACAATAATACACTCTTGAAAATATATCGTTCCTCAATAACCACGCAACAAGCGGGCAGAAGCGCGGGTGAAATACTTATTGCTGATCGCCAATTAATAATCGGTACCGGTAATGGTGTACTGGAGATTCTTGAACTTCAGCAAGAAGGTAAAAAAAGATTAACCGCAGAAGAGTTTCTGCGTGGTTACAGAATTTTAGCCGGTGATAAATTAATATGACAATAAATGAACGAAAAAGAATTGTACGAGAAATTGGGGTAATTATCCTGCTCTCAGTTTTTCTTGCTCTCATATATAATACATTTTCCAGAAAAGGTATACCACTCATCAGAAAAGAAATCTTAAAAGTCAGTACGGCAGATTCAATTTTATTTTCATCCCCAACTCGTATGGATACATCACGCTCATCCATAGGGACAAGTGATACGATACCCAGTCCACCTAATTCGGATGCTAAAGTTATTGCACCACTTCATGAGAAGGCGATGCGTAACCTTGATTCAATGGCAGAATTGTACGCGGGAAAACGAGACCCTGTTTTTAAAATTATAAACCTCCAACAGCTTAAGCGTCTCATTGCGGAAGGGCGAGGGATTCTCTTCGATGCACGGGATCCGAACGAATATCGTAGGGGACATATAAAAAATGCACGCAGCATTCCGGGCTTGGAAGCCGATCAACATTTTAACGAACTTATTTCGATTCCGCGGGATACACTGATTATTATTTACTGCAATAATACAGATTGCCATCTTGGTCATATGTTAGCTGATTTTATGCATCAATTGGATTTCATAAATATTTTTCTTTATGATGACGGCTGGGATGGATGGGTTGAGGCAAAAATGCCTATAGATACAACAACAACCATTGAGTAAACACAATGAAAAAGATTTTTTCAAATAAATATCTACTTCTCTTCTCTCGCTTAATCCTCGGTGTCATATTTATCGTTGCGAGCATCGACAAGATCGCGCTGCCAGAACTTTTTGCATTGAACGTACAGGCATACAAAATACTTCCCATATCGCTTGTGAACATCATCGCTCTCATCATTCCATGGATGGAATTGATTTGCGGTATTTTCCTTATTAGCGGAGTCTTCGTCCGGTCAAGCTCAGTAATCCTTTCCGGCTTGTTAGTTGTGTTTATAATATTAATTTTTTCAGCCCTCCTTCGTGGATTAAAAATCGACTGCGGCTGCTTTGGTTCTGCTAATACACCTGTTAGCTGGATGCGGATAATAGAAGATTTTGGTTTACTTTTATTAGGATTCCATATCTTTTATTTCTTCGAGCAGGCACCAACAAAAAGGATCATCGAGCATTCATAAGCTTTGCTCGTTCTCAAATTCCTATTTGGGAACGGAAAATCCAATCCTCAGACCCTGAAATGTCAGCAGTAGACCAGCCCGACATCTGGCTGGCGGGACTGCTTCTCACCTCCATTTGCTGGAAGGAGGTTCTACCTCCGACCTGAGGAGAAAAGGTAAGGAAAAAACATTAAAATTAAGTTTTTATCTTTTTTTTAAGAAAAATAGATAAAAACTATTGACACTAAAGTAAATATTCATATATTAACCCAACCATATCGAAGGACAATAACTGCAAAAATAATGAGTATCACTTCATCTGATGGGAAACAAAATTTTTCCAATACCGAGGCACAAATATATCTTGATCAATCGAATCGCATAGCGGTTACATTTCCATATAACGAACAAACAATTAGAGAGCTAAAAAGAATTCCGGGACACAAATGGCATCCTGATTTAAAACGATGGAGCTTTCCGAACGATAAAGGCACTTTAGAAAATCTTATAAAAGTATTTGATAGTAAGAAAATTGAGGTTGACTCAGCACTTCTTCCGAAGGATAGAAATTCAATCGCTGAAGAAGTAATTGGAGAGCTTAAGAAAGAGTTAAAGCTTCGGAATTTACCCCGTGAGATACTCATATCATAAAGATGTACTAATATGTCTAAGTATTGCAGTCAACTTATGATAGAAAATTCTATGTCGGATACACCACAGACATTTCCCGTAGACTTCAGGAACATAATTCTGGAAAGGTCGTATCAACAAAATATCGTATTCCATTTACCCTTGTTTACTGGGAAGGATGTCTTAATCGGACAGATGCGGCACGAAGAGAAAAATATCTCAAGACTGCATGGGGAAAACGGTATATCAAGAGTCGAATCAAAAACTATCTCACGGGGTAAACTAAAGACAATTAAATCGTACAAGAGCTGCATCAGATCGTTTTTGCAGTATATACACCCTCGACATCCCAAAGACATTACATCAGATGAAATCAGATCATATCTTTTACATCTCATCGACGATAAAAGATTTTCATCGGGTACTGTCAATCAGGTATTCAATGCACTGAGGTTCTTGTATGTTGATGCTTGTGTATTCGGCAGGATTGCGAGTAGGCGAAGTAGTAAAATTACGGGTTGAAGATATTGACTCTAAGAGAAAACTTATTTATATTAGAAGCGCTAAAGGCAAGAAAGACAGATATACATTACTCTCAGAATTTATGATAGAACAGTTACGAACATATTACAAAGAATACCGCCCGAAAGAATTTCTGTTCGAGGGAGCGGAAGGACGAAAACACATTTCGGAACAGAGTGTACAACATGTCTTCGAACGAGCAGTACAAGCGGCTGGAATACGGAAACATGTAACCGTCCATAGTCTGCGACATGCATTTGAAACACACCTTCTCGAAGCCGGAACCGATTTGAGATATATACAAGCATTGCTTCGACACCAGAGTGTCAGGACTACGGAAGTATATACACACGTAAGCACTAAAAGCATAGGGCAAGTGCGGAGTCCTCTCGATTTCCTTTTGCGGAAAGACGAACATGTTTTGCCACCCTATACCCAGAAGTTGCTTAAAACCCGACAGAAAATGATAAAACTAAAAAAAGTAAATACAGTTTATCCCGCACGGAATGCGGGACAATATTGCGTCTTTACAGATGTTATGCATCATTGTGTTGCACTCTCGGCTAAATAAATTTGACTTTATATGAAGCGAAACATTGCATTAATATTTATCTGTTCATTAATCTCTACGATATCTTCTTGTAATAGAGACAGCCCGACCGAGCCATTAGTCCCGCTCCCCAAGATCGAGGATAGCACCTCGTATAATATGGCATACAAGGACAGCATCGTAGCACTCCGAACGCATGATATCGTTATTATGAACAAGGGCGGCACGGGCGTACGCAGGTTGATTAGTATTGAAGGAGCTTCATCTGTCACGTGGTCTCCTAAGAAGTGGAAAATACTGTACTCCACTCCGTACGAACTCTATGTGATGAACCCAGATGGTACGTCGCAAACTAAAATATCACGAGAACGAGAATACATCACATATGCCATCTGTTCTCCCAACGGGGAGAAGATCGCTTACGTTGCTCATGATTCCACGCTGACTAGTGGATGGATCAAAGTAATGAATGTCGATGGTTCTTCATCAAAAAGAATAACATCGTTGCAACCAACACCACATCGTGTTTCTTGGAACCCAGATTCACGTAGCGTCATTTTCAATGGGGCTGACAGCATCAGCACCGGAATATTTATCATCTCGATAGATGGCACAAACCAGAGATCTTTGTTCTATGGTACTCTCACCTTAGCACCATCGCTCTCTCCAGACGGTTCACTTCTGGCTTTCAGTCCCTTCATTGGAATGACGAACAAGTTATGGCTCATGAACATGAGTACACACCAATTACATCAACTCACAACTGGGGGTTCGCTTGATGCTGGCGCTTCATGGTCACCCGATGGAAATAAGCTGGTTTATGCAAGATCAGATTCTACTGCTCCGTATACGTGGATCGGTCCTTCTGTATGGGCCATTGATCGGGACGGAAACAACAACGTGCAACTCACGACGATATCACAAGACATTTACGCACCATGTTGGCAAAATTGACAAACGTGCAACACAACGAACGCCTAACAAGCATAAAAATGAATCAGAGATTTTCTAATTATAATCAAACGTCCTGCTCAGTAGAACATACCGTTGCTCACAGTAAATTTAATTATTATAGTTCGCAACGGCACGTCATTTTTATGCAGGACGTTATACTCCATATCATTTTCGAGGAGGTTACCATGAAGAGGCTGTGTAGTTTCGCTATCATCCTGGCCCTTTTGTTTATATCTGGATGTAGCTCTCTTAACGAAAATCTCCCTCATTATGTTAAAAGCGTAACAGCTTACAAAGAAGGAGAAGAAGGGCTTATGATCTATTTCATTCTAGCCGATGCCTCCGGGGCAATGACCACTTCAGATGGTAAAGTAATCCTTACTATTTATGAGCGTTCCTATTGGGTTAAGCTGTATTCAAGGTCATTTAACGTCAAAAAAACAGACTTCCAGAAGACAAAGGTCGGGATGAGCGCATTCGAGCGTGAAGTAATACTTTGCTCGATTGGACGAATAACATATTCTTCGTTTACGCGATGGCCTTATAAAATGACTGGCAAAGTAGATCTCGAATTCCAGAGACCTGACGGTCAAATTCTTACAGGCTCTGAAACAGTTTCCTTTTAGCTAGAACTATGATACGGCGTATAACAGCGTGTTTACGATGTTCACATCTTTTGAAAGAGAATTATTGAGTTCGCTCCATGCGGTTGCTTCGCAAATCAATTGGTCTATTTGTAGCTCGCAACCGCACGGCGTAAACATGCCACATGTTATGCGAAAATGGCGGCACGCTGTGGAGTTCATTGTAACAATTAGGCGAAAATAGAATGTCAGACTATCGGTTTGCAACATGCTACACTAAGAAGCTGGAGTATCTCATTTCTTGCGTTCAAACAGCTTCCTATGGTCAATCCGAAGGCTCATTCAATCCACGAATCGAAGACCGTATTCCGAAAGGTGTCCGTCAATTGACTGTGGGCGATAGAGTCTTCCTTAACTTCAACTACAAGTTGCTCGCTGGTCCCTTCATTATTTCAAATCCCCCAGAGCGTTTTGTCATCGACAAAAGCGTCGGATCGTGGCACAAAGTAAATCCATCAAAGACTCTGATTGAACACCAAGCAGTCTGGATGTACAACGAAGACAAGAAACTGTGGTGCATTTTCTTCGATGAGCTTCTAACATCACAAGTGAACTATTGTCTCTTTACTTTTCTTCCGAGAAATCTACCACAACTTCCGTTCATAGACATAATCCCTTCTGAGTTGGGCGAGCAACTTTGGACATATCTTGAAGACAACGGAAACTCTTTCGCCGATTTCTTGCAGCGCCAATCCCGCAAACTCGGTTTTCAACAACCCGTTTACTCATATCCAAAAACCCGTGACGTTTCTACAATCCGTCCGACCAGAATTGCTCAAACCTTTACTGGAAGGTACAAGGCGAAGACGGGTGCAATTGTTAGGTCGAAGTCTGAAAAACTCATAGCTGATTCTCTTCACGACCACGGCTTTCGTTTCGAGTATGAACGCACGCTCCTTCTAAATGGATATGTAATACACCCTGATTTCTTTCTGACTGACCACAACTTGGTCATCGAACATCTTGGCTTGATTCACCAGAGCGATGAGTACCAAGCCAACTGGGATTGGCGAAGAAGGCTTTACGATCAGAACAATATCAACTATATCACGTTGACCGAAAAGGATGTCAGCGAGCTTGACAAGAACTTGTTGTCCAAGCTTGCTGAGAAAGGTTGCAAACCTTCAAAAGAAAATTAGTGAGTACAATGCGTGCCGCCACTTCGCATTACACGGAAAACAACAACGCTCCTCTGCGACCTATCAACGATTCTATCGAATCGTAGATTCGTAGAACGGCCTCGTAGAGAGTGTCTGAGAACTGGTAAGGAAGAAAAGTCATTCTGATCCCGCCGAAAGCGGGAGAAGAATCTGATATCCATTTATCATAGAAAGAGAATACTTCTAAGGAAAATACTCGACTGATTGCCTGCGAGCATGGATGTTCAACCTGTCATACAGAATTTCTAATGAATTAAGATCATCTGTAAGTATTTGTCCATCCTTCGAAACGAAGCGGTTATCCCATGCATGAATTTTCTGATAATCAGGACCAAATCTCCAGAATGGACTATAGTCGTCGTTTCTTGGCACATCCCAAATAAAATCATCACGTGGAACGGCAGTCGCAAATAACACTATGCTGCTAAATTTATTTGGCGGCTCTGTTATAGGCAGTACAATCACTTGTCGGAAACATTGTTTTAGTGTGGCAGAGAGGGATTCGACAATATCATCATTCCATCCGATAGATTCTACGGAGATTGAAAAGATTCCACCATCGTTCAAATGTTCAGTGATAAGATTAAAAAATTCCTTTGTCATCATATGGAAAGGATACGATCTCCCGCTAACCGCATCGAGTAATATTACATCATACTTCTCAACATGATTCTTTAATAACCGCCGTCCATCATCATTATAAATTTTGACTTCTGAAGAACTTAATCCAAAATGCTTTTGTGTTAGAGTGATCATTTCAGAACCCGGCTCAACAATCTCAACTTCCCAATTATGGCGTATATATTTTTTAGCGATGGATCCACTGCCTAAGCCAAACAGCAGCATCTTGCCGGGTTTTGTAAAAAAGTGCATCGGCAATTCCATCACTGCGGTGTATCGTAGTTTTGAATCCCATGTCTTCGTATCTACAAGGGCTCTCATTCGGCCGTCGATCAGTAAACTTCTCGCTTGTTCGTTATCATTTACTTCCTGAACAACAATCCCCATTGATTCAAGTTTCTCGGGGCAGAACAGTAGTGAAATACTTCCAATGACCGAGATGATAATCGAAATCAGCATAGTCAGGATTGTATTGCGTGCGCAGATGATCTCAAGTATTGTCATTAATAGAAGTACACAGCCGAAGATGATACAAGTACGCGTAATTCCAACGTATGGTAACAGAAGGTATCGGGTAAGTATCAAAGAAACAGCGGCGCCAACTGCTGCAACGGCAAACATATTTCCCATAGTTCGAACAGATAGTTCACCTGATTTTGTTTTTTCTTTTATCGTAATAAAAATTATTATTCCCAAAAGTAACTGGGGTATTAAAAAGAGAATACATATTGCGATGAGAGCGCCGAGCTGAGGTTCAACGGACTTTAAAAGATCAAGCAGCAGCGGGCTGATCCATGCGATAAGAAGAAACCAAATTCCTGAGATACCCAAAAATAAATATAAGCGAGATGTTGATAGGTTATCTGCGATGCGCCCGCCAATCAAGAAGCTGATACTCAAGGCAATGAGCATAGATGAAATTAATGCGGATGAAAGGAATAAACTAACACCGTAATAAGGAGCAAGGATTCGAGTGCCTAATAATTCGATGGCAGCTATCGCAGCGCCGCTAAAGAATGTGATGACATATAAAATAATATTTTTCATAACTGAACAATATACTAATAAATTTTAAAATAGGTCAATGATATTTTTGCTTTTATAGCATCGCTTTTCTATCTTTGAATTAGAAAAGATATATTATGAAATCTCACAAGAAGTACAAAGAACGAATTGTTTATTCCCCACTATTGATTTTAATCTTCTTTTTATTTGCCTGGGGATGTGATCAGGGGCTTGAACCACCGCAAGAACCACCGCCCCCATCATATGGATTCGAGGGAGTTATTTATTTCCAGAATTGGTTTCCGATTGATAGTATCAAATCATTGAGGGTTGTTGCA
This sequence comes from Bacteroidota bacterium, assembly GCA_030019075.1. Classification (GTDB taxonomy): domain Bacteria; phylum Bacteroidota; class Ignavibacteria; order UBA10030; family SZUA-254; genus JASEHD01. The sequence goes on along the minus strand of JASEHD010000047.1, from coordinate 7,960 downwards.
TTCCAGAACTATCCGCCAGGTGATATTGCTGTCGAGTATTTTGAAAATCGGTTACGATTTTCTGATGATTTGATTTCATCCCATGGCGCTGACTCGATACCATATACTGTAATACTCAATCCAATGTATGTCGATTCAATTCCTTATATTGCAGTCGGTCAACAGTTTGGTGAGAATCAATTTCAAGATTGGAGGATGGTAGGTATATATTATTCGATTGGTGATTCGTCACGACCGGGCACGGTTAAAGTGTTTCCCGATTCCATTGTTTCTGGAATTAACATTTACGTCGATTTTAATAATCCACCACCTCAACCATAAAATGAAAAATCTTATAATCATATTATTCTTCTTTTTGGTATGCTGCAGTCAGCTTTTTGCTCAGCAGCCCGCACGTGGTAGTATAGAAGGAATCGTCATTAATAGTGAAGGTAGTCACCCTGTTATCGGGGCAAATGTTGTATTGCAAGGAACAGTTCTTGGTGCGGTTACTGATAACGAAGGAAATTTCAGATTGAAAAACATTCCCGCTGGGAAATATAATCTAACCGTTTCAATGATTGGTTTTAAGCGGAAGGAAATAACTCTTGAAATAGTACCGGTAGAAATCAAAAGAATTTCAATTGAATTAAACCCGACTCCAATTCAAACTGAACCTGTAATAATAACCGCAAGCAAGCGTGAGCAAAGCTTACAGGAAGTGCCGGTTAGTGTCAGTGTCGTTGATGAACAGGATTTATCGTATCGAAACACGATCACAATCGATGATGCTTTGCGATATGTCCCCGGGGTAAATGTTACACACGGGCAGGTAAATATTCGCAGCTCTACGGGTTATAGTCATGGTGTTGGATCGCGCGTTCTCTTATTGATTGATGGTTTGCCGATGCTCAGCGGTGATACCGATGAGATAATTTGGGAGAGTATCCCGACATCGAATGTTCAAAAGATTGAAATTGTAAAAGGTTCTGGTTCAGCATTATATGGATCCAGCGCTCTTGGTGGAGTTATCAATGTGATCACGAAGTCTGTCCAGGAAAAACCCGAAACACAACTCCGCATGTACGGTGGATTCTATGTAAAGCCCAAATATACAACATGGCAATGGACGCAAAGTACCCAAACCTTCAGCGGTATGTATGCGAGTCATTCCCGGAAGATTGGAGATTTGGGATTGGCAGTTGGGGGGAGCCGAACCTTAGATGATGGATATAAGCGAAATGATTTTTGGAAACGGTGGAATACATGGATACGTCTCGGATACGATATATCTCCATATCAAACGATGACACTTTCGTTTAATTTACTCGACCAAAGAAGAGGTAATTTCCTTTATTGGAAAGATCTCACACATGCTTTAGAATCTGATGACGATCAGCTAAATCAACGTGTGCAATCGATTCGTGGGAATATTAATGGAAGTTATAAACATTTTCTCACTAATGAGTTTTTTTATATTGTGAAATTCAACTGGTTCCGTTCAAAGTGGGAAGATAACATTTCAAGTCAGGATTTTCCCTCTGGCAGCAGTTCTCGTTCTGATTTTATGGTTGGTGAGGTACAAGCAAATTATCAGCTTGCCGATCAACATATTCTGATTGGAGGTATAACTGGAAGTTTTAATCGGGTAACTGCAGAAGCGATCTTTGGCAAACGCGATGCTCAAGGAGGTTCTATTTATCTCCAGGATGAAATAAAGTTTTTCAAGGATATTATTTTCACGCTTGGTGCTCGATATGATATTCAGAAACTCAAAACGCTTGAAAGTGTTAATCAATTTAATCCCAAAATCGGTATAGTTTATAATCCTACTCCGACATCGAAATTTTATACATCTGTTGGGCGCGGATTTCGCGCGCCATCAGTGGCAGAAGTTTTTACAACAACCGAATCGGGTGGTTTTCCGATCCGTCCAAATCCAAGTTTGAAACCAGAAAAGAGTTGGTCATATGAAATCGGGAGTTCTCTAACACTAACAGAATACTTTGCTGGTGAGATTTCAATATTCCGAAATGATTTCTGGGATATGATTGAGCCGAAGTTAGGTGATTCATCAATACTACGTTTTCAAAATGTAATCCGTGCGCGGATAACAGGTGCTGAACTTTCTTTGTCGCTCTATGCATTAGAAAGAATATTCCAAAGCCAGTTGAGCTATACTTATGCTTACCCGGAAGATGTTTTTCACAAAACGATCCTCAATCATCGGTCGCGGCATCTTTTATATCAAACGAATAAAATCTCAATAGATCCAATTCAACTCGGCTTAGATTTTCGTTACGTTAGCAAGATGGAAAGGATTGATTCGCTGTTATTAAAAATTATCAAAGATGCCGATAAGCGTGTGTCCAGCTTTGTAATTGATTTTCATCTTGGTGTTGACTGGACATTTGCTGGTGCACCCGTTACGGCAGCTTTCCACATCAATAATTTGCTCCAATATTATTACACCGATTTTATTGGGAATCTTGCCCCGTTGAGGAATTATGTTCTCACCTTAGAGACAAGATTATAGAAAGTGCTATTAAATATTTTTCCTTTTTACTTTTTAATTTTGAATTGATCTAATATGTTCATAGATTCACACGCACATTTATTTTTTAAAGATTATCATAACGATCTTGATGAAGTCATAAAACGAGCACAAGATAACGGTGTAAATTATATCATCTGCCCCGGAACAGATTTACCTACGAGCAAACAATCCATTGAACTTGCCGAAAAGTATGAGATGGTTTATGCGTGCGTCGGTTTTCATCCACACGATGCAAAGAAATGTGAGGGAAAATATTTAGAAGAAATCGAACGGCTCAGCAATCATCCTAAAGTTGTTGCAATCGGTGAGATCGGTTTAGATTATCATTACAATTTTTCATCGCCGGAAAAGCAACGGGAAATATTCAATCAGCAGATTGATATTGCAGTGCGGAGAAATCTCCCAATCGTTATTCACAGCCGGGAAGCTGAGGATGATGTTATTAAAATCGTTGAGCAGAAAATAAAAGAAAATCCTGATTGGAAGAAGCATTTGAAAAAAGAGTATGATCGCTATCCAACACCGAGAGGTGTATTCCATTGTTTTCCAGGTGATTCATCCATGGCTTGGAGACTAATTAGGATGGGATTTTATATATCCCTTACCGGACCAGTAACTTATGGAAATAAACCAAACAAACCGAATTCAATGATTGAAGTTGCAGCGAAAGTTTCTCCGGAACATCTACTGCTTGAAACCGATAGTCCCTATTTAACTCCCGCACCGTATCGTGGAAAAAGAAACGAGCCGGCTTATGTTCGTTTTATTGCAGAAAAGATTGCCGAATTGCAAGGTTTGTCTGCTGAGGATATTGGCAGGGCAAGCAGTTTTGGTGTACATAAACTTTTCGGAATTGGAAAATATCCGGAGCCAACAATTGCTTATAAAATTCGGAATTCGCTTTATCTCAATATCACAATTCGTTGCAATGCTGATTGTGTGTTTTGCGATCGGAAAGGTGAAGCAATCGTAAAAGGGCATAATCTGAGTATCACAAAAGAACCGTCAGTAGATGAAGTGATAAGGGCGATTGGTGATCCTACACAACATGATGAAATTGTTTTCTGCGGTTTTGGTGAGCCAACGATTCGCCTCGATGTTGTTAAAGAAGTAGCAAAATGGGCGAAAGAACATGGTGGAAAAGTTCGTCTCAACACAGATGGGCATGGAAATATCATCAATCATCGGAATATCGTACCTGAGCTTGTTGGAATTGTTGATGCCATTTCGATTAGTTTGAACACTACCGATCCAGAGCAATACGGTGAAATGATGCAAATTGATGGGAAGATATTTTTCCAGGCAATGGTTGATTTTGCTAAAGAATGTGTTAAAAACAAATTCGATGTGGTGATGACGATTGTTGATCTTGATGAAGTTGATGAACTGAAAGCTAGCGCATTTGTTGAGAAAGAGATCGGAGTTAAACTTAGGAATAGACCATATTTTTAAAACTTATATGAAACCCTTCAGATTTCTTTATTTAATAATCTTAATTGGATCCCTAAATCTTGTCTCTCAATCTCAAGAGGAATACGATATTGAGAAGCGACAGACAAAATTAGAGATTATCTTGCGGATGCAGGATACCCGCACCATCCACGATGGAAAATTGGTTAGTTTTTTGACCGATGCTGATCCCATTATTCGTGAGCGGACTGTATTGGCATTTGGAAGTATTCAGGATACATTTATTAGCAATTTGCTTGTGGATCGTTTGATGAATGATCCCGAAGTAAAAGTTCAGGTTGCTGCCGCATTTGCTATTGGGCAGACAGCAGGATCGTTGAGTAAAGAAGGCAAGCAAAAATTACAGCATGATCTGATCTGGACTCGATTGGAGCGTATGAGTCATAATCCGAAAGAACGATTGATTGAAGAGATTGGGAAATTTGGTTCTAAGGAAGCACTTGAGGATTTGATTTTGCGATATGGAAATGTTAATCCGCCCGTGTACATACATGGATTAACGATGTGTATAGCACGATATGCAATCCGTGGGATTATTAGCAAAGAAGCTGTACACTATCTTTTGAAGTATATCACACCTGTGGAGTCAGTATCATGGCAAGTTGTGTACGCACTGCAGCGAATCGGAGACCACGCGGAAATTCGAGGTGAACTTGAAAAAATTGTTCAACTCTACAAACATCGTGATCCGCTTGTACGGATGAATCTTGCAACTCTGCTTGCGAAAGTTAAAGATGATAAGATAAATCTTGAGCCGCTCCAGAAACTCGCAGACTTCGATGGTGATTGGAGAGTGAGAGTAAATGCTTTAAAAGCATTGAGCAATTATGATCTTAAAAACAAAGATGATATTGTTCGAACTTTTCGAAGATCATTCTTTGCTGGTAATATGAATATCGCTGTAACAGCGCTTTCATCTTTTGGAAATACAGGGTTGGAAAAGGACGACGGGAACCAATTTGTTAAAGAAACATTCACCGCTCTTGAAAAGATCACAGTCAATAAAGACGATGAGTACCAATGGCAGCTTCAGGCGGAAGCTGCTTTGGCTCTTGCAAAATTAGTTGGGAAGAACGCCATTACTTTTATCAAACCATCAGATTATCCTCAACCGCTTCTACAAGCTCAATTACTTACCGCGATGGGATTGACTGGTTCCCCCGAAGCTGCAAAAACATTGGTTGAATATTTAAACGACTCAAAACCGATTCTATATCGAGCCGCACTCGAGGGCTTGATGGAATTATGTAAGAAGAATCCAAATGATGGAAACTTGACCAATGGAGCTTATAATTCTTGCATCAATGCTCTCGGTGTCAAGGATGTTGCTGTCATTTCTGCTGCTGCCTCGATGTTAGGAGATTCGATTTTCTTAAAGAAGACATCAGTCGAGCCATTGTTAGAAACAATATCGAGATTGCATATTCCGGACGACATTGAGGCAATCCAGGAAATCGCATCGACACTTGGTAAATTGAAAGATATGCGTGCAGTTGAGCATTTAAAAATATTATTACGTCAGCGCGATCGTTCGATTGTACTCGCTGCTGCTTCCGCGTTAAAATCCATAACAGATCAAGATTATACCACTGAGATTCCGAGATACATGGAACCAATTTTTACAGATTACGATTTTAAGTTTCTACATTCGCTGACCGATACGGTCAAGGTGAAGATGGAAACGATACGAGGAGATGTTCTGATGGAGCTATATAAAAATATCGCTCCGTTTACAGTGATGAGTTTCTTAAAGCTAGCAACACAAAGAGCATTTTATCGTGGACTTTCCTTCCATCGCATTGTACCCAACTTTGTTGTGCAAGGCGGCGATCCCCGCGGTGATGGTTGGGGTGGACCGGGATATTCGATTCGGTCCGAGTTCTCACCGCTTACCTATGAAACCGGTATGCTTGGTATGGCAAGCTCGGGTAAAGATACCGAGGGTTCTCAATTCTTCATTACACAATCGCCTCAACCGCACTTAGATGGAAGATATACGATTTTTGGTAAAGTTATTTCAGGGATGGATGTCATCAATAAAATCCAATTGGATGATCACATTTTTGATATTAAGATCATTCAATAATCGAGTGCGACTCACATTCACTGTGAGTCGCACTTTATAAACTGATCCTTTATCTGATCAATACAAATTTCTTCGTCGAAACAAAAACTTGTCCTGAGCTTGTCGAAGGATCACCAGCGACCAACCGATAAAAATATACACCGCTTGCAAGTGATGTTCCGTCAATTCTCAAATCATATCTGCCTGCAACTTTCCCCTCATCCAGAACTGTCAATACTTCTTGTCCAAGCGTGTTGTAAACTTTTAGCGTTACATGCGATTCTTTTGGAAGCTCGAAGTGAATCGTTGTGCTTGGATTAAAGGGATTCGGATAATTCTGAAAGAGCTGATACGCTTGAGGAATATCCTGTGGTTTTTCCTTTACACCGACAGTTGGACTAATCTGCATCGTTCCGTCAACATAGTTGAATGGTACAATCGAAAGACTCGAATCAGCAACAATCCCCTCGATGAATGTAAGCTGTGTCGTTGTTGAATCTTTTATTGAATCAGTTACCAGATATTCAACCTCGAAAATGGTACTCGAATCTGAAGGTAGATAGCTGTTCCCAACATCGTAGACTAAGAAACTAATTTTATCTCCACCGAATGAAGCAGCGTTTGAACCTGATAACATACCGGCTCTGCCAGTTGGTGCTATACTAATCGGTGTGATTATATTTGGATCATATCTTAGTACGATATTAAGTCCATTAATCTTGACATCATTATTCATGATTATCGTAAACTTACCCGTATCGCCCGAAAAGGTTTTGTTTGTGTGTATGCTAAAAACATTTGATCCTAAGGCGGTACAACAAAAAATAAAAAGCAGCGGGAGAATAAAAATCTTTTTCATATCTGACCTCATTATGATTTTATATTTTGAAATCAATGTTCATCCGTTAATGTTTTATGGTCTACCAATTTTTCCTCCACCAGTGACCAGAATAGGTCCTTCGATGTTGACCTCGGTGCCGACTTCAAGTTTTCCCGCTCTGTTCACTGTAAGACTCCGGATTGATGATAATCCGGACCGCCATGGAGTGTACAACTGGCAGCTGATGTTCGCATTATCGACGATGACGCTGCCCAGCGACTGAGTGTTATCTTTCAGATAGATCGTTCCCGCTGATGCACTATTCCCACCCGAACCTCCTCTGGCAGAAATATTTGTCACCGGTAATGTCATTGTACCATAATAGATCGCTATCCGACCCCCTCCTCCAGATCCACTGTTGTAACCAGGTTGTGGCAACCCCTTACCGCCTATGGACCGTATACTCCCAGTCCCTGACAGACTCCCAACATTCATCCATATCCCTCCTCCGGACCCTCCACCGCTCTGCGGATTGACTCCAACTCCATTACCGCCGTTGGCTCGTATTGTCCCATCCAGCACGCACACACCCGCAGCAATCGTCACCCGTCCACCCCCATTTCCACCTGCTTTGTCATTGAAATAATCCGCTCCGCCTCCTGAACCAAGATGGCGCGGCTCTTCCATCAACCCGTACGGCGAACTTGACGTTGCAGACGTTGCACCACTCGCATCGCCTCCTTGTCCTCCGTAACTTCCACCAGCTCCATTGTGCCCTGAACCTGCTCCTGCCACGATCGTATCCCCTGATCCGTATGTCTCTCCTGATTTCCCAAATAATCCACCAGGACGACCTCCAAGCAATCCCTTTCCGTTGACATCAATCATCCCGCCTGATTTGATCTCCAATGTGCCTACCACGTCCAATTGCATTCCAGCCAACAAACGCTGTGAGTGTGTTACCACTCCGCCTGAATCGATCATTAAAGCATTGATGGTATCATTTACACCAAACGCCCCATCCTTTATCAGAGTCACACCTCTGCCGATGATCGCATTGTTCGTTCCG
>JASEHD010000046.1 GCA_030019075.1 Bacteroidota bacterium | reverse complement strand
TTGTCGAACAATTTAGAGAATGCTTACTTGCCGCTTAAAAACGGTCAACTTGAGTTAATAAACTAAGAAAGTTTATTGAGAAAGTCAATTGTTATTATCAGGTAATATTAAAAAAATGGGAAAAATGTGTATTTTTGTTCTTTTAGTGCCTTTTAAGGGTAGGTAAGGGATACGATAATATGGAAAATATCATATTCTTATAGAATATTCTTTTATATGGCACACGCGGTATTGCTATATTATAAAATCACTTTTTCACTCCTCGAGGGAATTTGTACATCGTAAACTCCAATATTTTCTAATTCTTTTTTTAAAGCTATTGATTGGTCTAATTCCCCATGCACAAGAAAAATTCTCTTAAGTTGTTTCTTATCAAATTGATCAACGTATTTCAATAGCTCATTATTATCTGCATGGGCACTGAAGGAGTTATGAACGATTACCTCAGCATTCCGCTTATAGATATTTCCATAGATTTTTACTTCCTCTGCTTGTTCAGCGAGCCGCCTTCCAAGTGTATGCTCAGCACAATAACCAACAATGAGAATTGTATTGCGATTGTCTTCGATGTTATTTGCAAGATGATGAAGAATGCGTCCCGCCTCGCACATACCTGATGCGGCTATAATTACACACGGCTCCTTCTTATCGTTAAGTTTCTTGGATTCCTCGGATGTGCGAACATAATAAAGCTGGTTAAATCCAAACGGGTCGTGATGTTGTGCAATGTGTTGATATGCTTCATCATCAAAACATTCCGGATGCTTCTTAAATATTTCAGTTGCGTTGATGGCAAGTGGACTATCTATGTAAATCGGAATTCGGGGTAGTTTACCTTTATCGAAAAGCTTATGCAGTGAGTATGCCAAATCCTGGGTTCGTCCGACACTAAATGCGGGAACAAGCACCTTCCCTCCGTGGCTGATTGTCCGTTCTATATCATTGGCAAGATTAGTCTCCATATCTTCTGGTGGATCATGGAGTTTTCCACCATAGGTGCTTTCCATAATTAGCGTTTCAACATTTCCCATGAACAGCGGGTCTCGGATAATTGGCATATTCCATCGCCCAATGTCACCGCTGAAACCGAGAGTTTTCTTTGTACCGTTTTCTCTACAAGTAATTTTGATCGATGCGGAACCGAGAATATGCCCCGCGTCCGAAAATTTTGCGGCGATGTTCTTTAGTACACAAAACTCTTCTTCGTACGGGATATCCTTAAAATATTTCATTGCTTTTGCTGCATCTTCAGAAGTATACAGCGGTTCGATAAGCGGCTCATGATTCTTTCGGTGTTTCTTGTTAAGAAATTCAGCATCACGCTCGTGCAGATACCCGTAATCCGCTAACATGATTTCGCACAAATCTTTCGTAGCGGATGTTGAAAATATTGAACCGGTAAATCCCTGCTTCACAAGATTTGGTAAGTTACCGCTGTGGTCAATATGGGCATGTGAAAGAATAACGGCATTAATCGATTTAGGATCGAATGGAAAATTTTTATTACGCTCATTTGACTCAAACCGTTTCCCTTGAAATAATCCACAGTCGAGTAGGATACGCTGGTCATTAATATGCAAAAGATGCATAGAGCCGGTAACTGAACGTGCAGCACCAAGGAACTGGAAATTCATTAGTAGGTTGTTAAATAGTTAATTCTAAATGTAGAGTAATTAATCGATTGTCATTGGTCATTAGTCATTTGTTCTTTGTACTTCTTAATCAAGACTCATGAGTATCATTCCCGACGTTGGTGGAAGTGGAGCTGTTTTCGATATGACGATAATTTGCTTTTTCGATGTAACCTTTTTATCGTCTGCGATAATCTTCCAAATCCCTTTTGGTAGAATAACCTCTACCCCTTTTGTAGGATTACCATTCAAAATGACAATGAAACTGTTTTTAGCAGATATAGATTTTGCCTTCTTTGCATCCAACTTAAATGCTACTACAAAGTCATCATCAGTTTTTAGAAATTCCACAGCTTCCTTCGGGGCGCTGCTAAATATTGGATATTGATTTCGCACCTCAATGAGTCCTATGTAATAATCAAATAACTCACGATTTAATTCACGGTGCATATAATTGAGATAATTTGTTTCATTATCTTTCTCATAGCTATTACGATCAATCATTCCGATTCTTGGATCTGGTGCGCGGGTAGGAGCAATAACTTTACTGCGTGCGAATTCCTGACCTTCATGAATCATCACCGGTCCTTGGGCTGTTAAGAGAAACATAGCCGCAAGTTTATTAATAGCAAGCTGGATTGGTGTAAGTGTAATATGCTTTTCCTTATCAATAACTTGGGTTGATTCTGTTACTGCACCCGTTGCGATTCGTATAAAATCTCCCATTGTATGATCGTCGTGAGATTCAAGGTAATTCATACTATGTTCTTTCTTAAGATAGATGCCGCCATCTTCTCTCAACGTACCAGTAATAAAACTCATTACCGATTTCTTAGTAATCTTGTCTTGAAATCTCCCGAAAATGAAACCAGCATCATTGTAAGGATTCTGCCCTTTCACACCATTGCGGAATTTATCGTTCCACGACACCCATCCGATGTCGCTGAAACCTTGCGGATCGTATTTGCCGCCACCCCACGGTTCAGCGATGAGAATAACATTCGGATTGATTTTCTTTGCTTCTCTCGTAATTTCATTTAAGGTTTCATCATCAATCATCGCGGCAAGATCAAAGCGAAAGCCATCTATATGGTATTCCTTCATCCAGTATTTGATGCTCTCAACAATGAGTCGGCGAGCCATCAGTCGTGAAGTATAAAAATCATTTCCACAGCCGGATGCTTTCATAAAATTGCCTGCTGAATCAGTGTGGAAATAATAAAATTTGTCGATGTACTTGAATGGATTATAATCGTATTGGGAAACATGATTATACACAACATCCATAATGACGGCGATTCCTTCACGATGGAGTGCTTTTACAAGATCTTTCAGCTCTTTCACTGCTCGTCCACCGATGCCGTTATATTCATCAGGCATCATCGTACCATCGGAAGCGTAATACGTTTCAGGTGCAAAAAAATAACTCGTCATATATCCCCAATGATTTCTCGCATAGGGATTCCATGTATTTATTTTACCTTCATCGCTGACAACACTACTGTCGTTGTATGGGATCTCGATATTGCCAAACTTATGCAGCGGTAAAAATTCAACAGCATTTACGCCAAGTTTCTTCAAATATGAAAGCCCTCCCGTTTTACCTTTTTCTGTCAAACCGATATATGTACCGCGAGCATCAACTTCAGATGATGGATGAGCGGTCAGATCACGGACATGACATTCATAAATAATTAGCTCATTATGATTAGCGGGAATTATGAATGTGTCTTTATCCCAGTTATATTTTGTATCAAGTATGAGTGTTTTTGCCGGGTGGTGATAATTGTTTTTTGTAACAACTGCTTTCGAGTATGGATCTCCGATAATCACTGTTGAATCAAAATATTCACCGATTCCAGCCGGACCTTCCAAACGATAACCATAACACTTTCCATACAATCGACCGAGTGACATATATTCCCAAACACCATTATCATCACGAACCATTTTTATCTCTTCTCCTTTTTCGTCATCATAATTCTCGAATAGCACAAGCCAGACCTGGCTTGCCCGCGGAGCGAAAAGACGAAAGGTTGTTCCTTCTTTCTTTACTGTGCAGCCGAGCTCTTTTGAGGAGTAGAGAGTATCAAAAAGTTTTTCCCGCGATGCAGGGTTTAACGTATCGTATTGGGAAAATGATTTTATAGTTCCAAGGGTAGTCATAATTAATATAGAAATAACTTTGAAAGGAGACATATTAGTATTTTCAAATATTTTGAGTTCATTTGTTGTGAAAAATTACATAGATTTATTGATAGATGCAAGAAAAAAGGTCGGGGATATGCCGACCTTTGTAATAATACAATAGCACCTTGAATCAAAGGAGTGAAAAATAATATAGACAGGTGGTGTAAAAATCATTCTCACACCACCTATCAGGAGGGTACGATAGTGATCAATTTACTTCTCTTGTGGTCAGCAGTTGAACTGCTTCCCAGTTGTGATTTACTCTAAGCTCATCGCTGTCTAATCCATTATCTTCCGCAAGAATGCAGGTTTCTCCATATCAATTGAATCTATAGGTTTTACCTGAATCTGGTCATCTTGTTTGGTCGGATGAAATGGCAGATCAATACCCCGGCGAATGAAAGCTGGCTCATCGAATTTATGCAAATCATTAAGACCTGTTGGGATTCTATCAATCACTTTGGCTGCCGGTTTTGCCATGCGTACTGCTCCAACACCGCGCTTATTGAAGCCCGTCGCTATAACAGTAACCATCATTTCATCTGTCAAGTTTTCATCGATAACAGCACCCATTATAACATTTGCTTCATCACCTGCAGCTTCGTGAATGACGCTTACTGCTTCATCAACTTCTACCAACGACATTGTTGGACCGCCGGTAACGTTCACAAGCACTCCGAGTGCGCCAGAGATGGAAACCCCCTCGAGAAGCGGACTTGATATAGCAGCATGTGCCGCTTCAATGGAGCGATTTTCACCTGTGGCAACTCCTGAGCCCATCAATGCATCGCCCATCTCACGCATTATCGTACGCACATCAGCAAAATCAACATTGACGTACCCGGGTGTTATAATTAGCTCAGCAATACCACGTGTTGCATTATAAAGTACATCGTTTGCCTTATCGAATGCGTCCGACATTGGTGTGTTCCGCTCGACTATAGAAAGCAATTTCTGATTTGGTATCATAATAAGTGTATCTACCTGCTTTTTCATTTCTTCGATACCTGCTTCTGCTTGTACCATGCGTTTTTTACCCTCGCAGGAAAACGGTTTTGTCACTATTCCCACAACAAGCGCTCCAACACTTTTTGCAATGTTAGCGACGATCGGACCACCACCTGTACCGGTTCCACCTCCCATCCCTGCAGTAATGAAAACCATATCACTTCCCGTTAACGCCCTGGAAATCTCATCGCGGTCTTCCTCAACTGCCCGCTGTCCAATGGACGGGTCAGCGCCAGCGCCTAAACCACGAGTAAGGTTTTTACCAATTTGAATTTTGTTTGGAGCTTTGTTTCGCTCCAATGCTTGAAGATCGCAATTGATTGCAAAGAAATCTACACCCTGCAATCGCTTGTCGATCATACTTGTAACGGCATTACCGCCGCCGCCGCCAACTCCAACCACACGAATCTTCGCTCCTTGGCTCAAATAATCTGCGAGTTCTATCACTATCGTATCTCCTATATTGTTTTTATGTGTTAATGTTTAATAATAATTAAAAATGATCGTTGTTATTTTTTTCAATCAAAGCTCGTCAAACCAGCTTTTCATTTTACCAAATATTTTTTTCACCGAACCTTTACTTTTTCCTTCATCGAAACTCAATGTCGTTTTATCTTTATGCCGGAGTCCATGCAAGACCAATCCAACGCATGTTGCATAAATTGGATTTTCAATTTCACGCACAAGCCCCGCACTGAAGCCACCCGGAATTCCAATTTTCACAGGCAATCCCAGAACTTCACGTGCAAGCTCGGAGGCACCTTTGATCAGAGATCCACCACCGGTTAACACTATTCCCGCAGATAAATGCCGTGAATATCCGGAACGTTTTATTTCCATCGCTGCGATCTCAAAAATTTCTTCCATCCGAGGTTGAATGATTTGAGCTAAGAGTTTTTTATCAATTTCCAATGGCGGTCGTCCACCTATGCCGGGAAGCATTATAGGTTCATTATCAACAACGCTTGGTGAATAGGCAAATCCATGTTGACACTTTAACTTTTCTGCTTGTTCTGATAGTACGCCCAGACCTTTTCTTATATCATTCGTTACCTGATTACCTGCAATGGGTATAACTGCAGTAAAACGGATTGTTCGATCCTCGAATATTGCCAAATCTGTTGTTCCTCCTCCAACATCGAGTAATGCGATGCCTACTTCTTTTTCTTCTTCGTCTAAAACAGAATAACTCGATGCTAATGGCTCAAGCACCATATCGCTAATATGTAATCCTGCACGCTGAACACATTTATAAATATTTTGAGCGGCTGTAACCAGACCCGTGATAATATGTACATTTGCCTCAAGTCTTACCCCAGACATTCCAACAGGATCGCTGACACCATTTTGACCATCAATAATAAACTCCTGAGGAATAACATGAATAATTCTTCGATCTGAAGGCAAAGCAACACGTTTTGTATCTTCAATCAGACGATTAACATCGGCTTGGGAAATTTCATTTTCGGGACCACTGATGGCAATAACGCCGCGGCTTTGAAAACTTTGTATATGATCACCCGCGATTCCAACGATAACGGACTGAATTTTTATACCAGATCGTGATTCTGCTTCTGCAATCGCACTCTGAATCGAGCGGACAGTCTTATCTATATTAGTTACAACACCGCGGGTCAGACCATCAGATGGACTGCGACCTACACCCAGCACATTAAATTTTCCAGTTTCATCTACCGAAGCGACGACCGTACAAACTTTTGTCGTGCCAATATCCAATCCAACTATTATCTCAGGTTCCATATTTAAGCTGCCTTTCACAAATTTTCACAGTACAGATTTGAACTGCTGTTCATCAGATTGCCACCTAACAACAACTTGATCAGAAAATCGCAGATCAATATACCGCAGACGCTCTGCATTTTCCGATTTAACAAAATTACTCCAGAATGTTTGAAACATGAGGAGTTTTCTTCTAATTTCACCCCGACCTACAATTATTGGTATACCCCAATCAGTAGACGTAATGATAATATCCTGACCGCCATTCATATTGACTTCAGAAATAAATCGAAACATTGATGAATCTAATTCTAATGCAACTTGCAGCATCTCAATCGCTTCTGATATTTCTTCATTAGAGATCGGGATGCCAAGTTTTGCTCCGTTGATTCCATCAATCCCGCTAATGATCGGAAGGTCAAGCTTGATAGCGGTTTCGCTGTACGGAAGAAGAACTTTATCTTCATCTATGTATCGGAATTGCCCTGCGTTAACAGTAGCAATCGGTTCTCGCTCTACTATCTTGATACTCACGGCGTCGGGATATTGACGGTTTACCTTAACAGATTTAATGAATGGTTGTTGAAGCATTCGATTTCGAATCTGGTAAACATCGACTGTGTCCAAAATTGAATTTGTTGGGATATTTGCCAAGGCATGAATTTGTGCCTCTGGAAGAATGTGTACGCCTTCAAGAACAACTCGAGTTACTATAAGCCCGCTTTCCCATTTCTTTCCTAAAATGCAAAGCGTGATAAAGAAAATTAAAAGTGGAATCAAAAGAAATATCCCCCAGCGTTTGCTTGTCGACTTACCTGCTATAATATTATTTTTCATCACGAAGATTGTTCCTTATAAACATTTTCTTCAAAACCTAATAATTTTACTTCCAACTCTAATAGAATTCCAAATTTATCTTTAACAGTATTACGTGTTTTCTCGATAAGAGTCATCACATCCTTAGCCGTTGCATTTCCGATATTTATGATAAAGTTTGCATGTTTATCCGAAATCTGCGCATCACCGCTCCTTGCGCCTTTTAATCCAGATTCTTCAATATATTTTGCTGCCGGTGTATTTCCCGGGTTGATGAACACACTTCCACAGTTTGGATAATTAACCGGATGCTTTTTATTTCGCTGGAGGAGGAGATCGTTCCGAATTTTCATAAGTTCATCATAGTTCCCAACTGGGAGCTGAAAACTTGCACTAAGGATGACATCATCATGCTCGAACGATGCGAACCGGTACTCAAAACCGATTTCTGCTTTTTTGAGATTGACGATCAGACCGCCACGAATAATTTCTACTCCGAGCAGATAATCCGAAATTTCTCCACCGTATGCTCCAGCATTCATTTTTATAGCGCCACCAATTGTTCCCGGGATACCTGCCAACATCTCAACCCCTTTCAATCCATGTCTAATACAAAAATCCACAAATTGATTGAGACTGATACCCGCCTCGACATTTACACAATTTTCCTTCGCCTCAATCGAAGTCAAACTTGCCTGAAGGTTAACAACTGCTCCACGATATCCTTCATCATTTACTAATAGATTACTTCCTTTTCCAATTGGCACAAAAGGAACTTCTTGTTTTTGTAAATAGTTAATGATCTGAACCGCATCATTTTTTTCGAATGGCTCAAAATAATAATCTGCCGGACCACCAATCCTAAGCGACGTATATTTATTTAACGGTTCACTAAGAGCGATTCGACCACGAAAAAACTTTTTTATATCATCTATATTGATCATTTATAATTGCCTAAGAATTTCTTCAATTTGCTTCCATATATCACCAGCACCCATAACAATGATAATATCATTTCTCTTTACAAGAGTTTTTAAATATTTCGGGATGTTATTCTTATCGGGAACATAATGAACATTTTTATGACCATACTGTTTTGCTGCATTTACAATCAACTCACCTGTAATACCTTGAATTGGTTCCTCACGAGCCGGATAAATATCCATTACAACAAGAACATCGGCAAGTAAGAATGCTTTAGCAAATTCTTCATAAAAATCTCTTGTGCGAGAGTAAAGATGCGGTTGGAACACACATATTGTACGACGTCTCCATCCGGCTTTTGCACCTGCCAATGTTACTCTGCATTCTGTTGGATGATGAGCATAATCGTCGTAGACTGCGATACTATTAATTTCTCCTTTTTTCTCCCATCTACGATTGACTCCGGAGAATCTTTCAATGCCTGTTCGAACTTTTTCGAACGGAATTCCAAGCTCAAGCCCCACAGTGATTGCTGCAAGTGCGTTTTGTACATTGTATTTGCCCGGGATTTGCAACGTAACTTGCCCAAGCTCATTCCCGCTCCGCAGAACTGTAAATACTACAGTGTCATTTTTATGATGAATATCGACTGCCTGCACATCCGCCTGTGGATTGAAACCATAACCAATTACTTTTTTTTGACCAAGCAACGGCATGATGTCTTGCAGCGCCGGTTCATCAAGACACAGAACAACGAAACCGTAAAATGGAACTTTACTTGCAAACTGCACGAATGCACCTTTGATGTCCTCGAGGTCACGATAGCAATCAAGATGGTCAGTTTCAAGTGTCGTCAGCACAGCGATTGTTGGTGTGATTGAAAGAAACGAGCGATCAAACTCATCCGCTTCAACTACAATAAAATCGCCGTGGCCAAGACGTGCATTTGAACCACCAAGTCCACTCAACCGCCCACCAACAATAACGGTTGGATCTAACCCACCTTCCATCAATATTGAGCTAATCATCGAGGTCGTTGTAGTTTTTCCATGCGTGCCAGCGATTCCGATGCCGTATTTGAGGCGCATTACCTCAGCAAGCATCTCGGCTCGCCGAATCACAGGTATTTTTCTTCTCTGTGCTTCGATGATTTCCGGATTGTCCAACGCTACAGCTGATGAGTAAACAAGCGCATCAACATCATCAGCTAAATTTTTGGAATTATGCCCCTCATGGACTTTGACTCCAAGGTTTTGTAATCGTTCAGTAATTTCACTTAGTGATTTATCGGAACCGGTAACGTTAAAACCTTGATCAATCAGTATCTCTGCGATACCGCTCATACCGATTCCACCGATACCCACGAAATGTATTTTTTTAATCGAGCTAAACATTATTTTCCAAATATCATTTTGATAGAAATCAAAAATAGTGCGGCACCAAAAATTTTCCTAAGCATATCTGTCTGAAGATTATTTGCAATCCATCCACCAAAGTAACCGCCGATAAACAAACCGATACCCATGAATAATGCCACCTGAAGATTTACATTCCCTGCTCGGTAATATTGCAGAGCGCCAAGAATGACGATGGGCATAGTCAACATCGCTAAAGTTGTTCCTTGTGCCATATGCTGCTGCCAGCCAAAAATATATACAAGCGCAGGTACGAGTATTACCGCACCACCGATTCCGAGTAATCCACTCATCACACCACCTACAAGTCCTAAAAGGATGTAGGGAATTATTTGATTCATATAAATCCCTTTCCAAAGCTTTCAATCATCGAACACCTAAAATTGGTTTCCTGCCTTTCGGTACCCTTTGGGCTATCCGCTGCATCTCATTCATCAGCTCTTTTTCCCGCTCATAACGCCCGATGCGGATCCGAAATAAACGTTTTCTGCTTTTCCATTTAAAGACGATAGCTTGAGAGACGCCAGCCGTTTGAACTTTCCGCTCCCTTCCGATGTGTATCCATTCGATGTCTGGCAAACCAATTTCATATTCTCGATATTTATTGTGAAAAATGATTTTATCAGAAGTAATTATGAGTTTACGATCACGCATTTTATTTAAAATCAAGACCAAAAACGATATTAATACAAACAGAATAATTAGATACAACAAAGGATCGGCACCCAGCGTTGGCAGTCGCTCGAAGTCAAACGTACCTCTGATTCCAGCATAAAATATTAATGTGATCAAATAGAGCAACGACTGCTGGTAATAGAAATCGAGTTTAAACTTAAATACTTTTGATTGTATTGATATTTTATTTTCTTCCATACACTTTTGATAATTGAATAACCCGTTGAGCAATATCGCTCGCTGCATTTGGTTTCCCTATTTTCTTACTTTGTTCACTCATCCGAGCTAATATTGAATCGTCAAGAACCTGCGTTATCTCATTAAATAATTTTTCTTCAACTTCATCATCGCTAATTATTTTCGCAGCACCTGATTGCGCTAATGAAACAGCATTCTCAGCTTGATGATTCGCTGCGGCATGTGGATACGGTACAAGAATAGCCGGTTTTCCAAGTCGAGTTAACTCGGCAATAGTTGTCGCACCTGCCCGGCAAATCACCAGATCACTAACAAAATAAGCATAATCCATCCTGTGAATAAATGAACTTACCCAAATTTGATTCCTTGGATATTTCGCTGCCTTTTCCTTCGCTCGCATTTCTTCCTCTGCACCAGTTTGCCATATCAGGCGGAGATTCTTCTTCATCAGCTCATCAAGCCATCGCTCAACAGCACGATTGATAGCGGCGGCACCAAGACTTCCACCGAATACAAGTATTGTTTTACTCTTATTCTCTGCTTCGAATCCAAAAAACTCATAGGCATCCTTTTGATTCACATTTTCTAAATTTTGCCGTGTGGGATTTCCAGTGATGAACACGTTCTCTAATGCTGGAAAATATTTTTTTGAACTTTCAAATGTTAAATGAACTTCATTAACTTTAGGTGCAAGTAAACGGGTTGTTACACCGGGATAACTGTTCTGCTCATGTATAAGTGAGGGAACCTTTAAGTATGCTGCCATTCTTAGGATTGGTCCCGAAACATATCCACCTGTTCCAATAACTACATCAGGTTTAAATTGTTTAATAATCGTATATGCTTGTATCATTGAAACGATAACCTTCAAAGGAAACAATAAATTTTTAATTCGCATATCGCGATGAAAACCGCTAATCCAAATAGTTGCAAACTGGTAACCGGTTTGCGGCACAACCTGAGATTCGATTTTACCTTTAGTGCCAATAAAAAGTATCTCAGATTTTGGCTCAATCTTTTTAATTTCATCTGCAATCGCAATTGCAGGAAACAGATGCCCGCCTGTTCCACCGCCAGCCAATATGACACGAATCGATGACACATCAATAGACCTTTCTTATGTTTAAGCCATCAGCATCAATTGAGCCAACCAGTGGTATTTCCCTCACACGTGGATGCAGATCAGTTTGGGCGGAAATATTTAATAACACTCCAATTGCCGCTGCTGAAAACACCATCGAAGATCCACCATAACTTACAAACGGCATCGGAAGTCCTGTAGTTGGGAGAATCCCCAAAGTTACGCTTGCATTGATCAGCGCATACATTGTGATAGCGATTGTAATGGAAATTGCTAAATTACGGCCAAAGGGATCGGTCGAATGTTTTGCAATTTTAAATCCTCGATACATAATGAGAAAAAATAAACCCAAAAAGAATATCGTTCCGATGAAACCGTATTCTTCACCAACGATAGAGAAAACGAAATCGCCATATGATTCTGGCAAAAAGAAATCACGCTGTTTGCTTTCACCTGGTCCAACACCGAATATTCCGCCATTGCCAAATCCCAAAATTGATTGCCAAGCTTGATAATCCGGTTTTGCGTCACTGCCAAAACCGTTAATAAAATCCATTACACGTTTCAGACGATACTCAGCACTTAGCATGTAAATTGTTAATAACGGAAGCATGCTGACGAATGTGAGAAAAAGATGTTTGAACCGCACATTACCGATATAAAGTACGATCATGCTGAGAATAAAGATCATTGCACCCATACTAAAATTTGGCTGAGCCATCACAAGCAGTGTGATAATACCGATCCAGACCATCATCGGTAAAAAACCCTTTTTAAAATCTTTTATATCTTCTCCTTTTTTATTAAAGAGTGTGCACAAATGGAACAGTAAAGCATATTTTGCAAACTCAGAGGGCTGGAAACCTATGCTGCTAAATCGCAGCCATCGTGTAGCACCTTTTGCTTCTCCGCCAAGAAGAAGCGTACCAAATAATAAAACAACAGCCAGTACAACAGCAAATTTTGTCAATCCCTGTAGACGTCTGTAATCCACTCTCATGAAAATAAAGAGAGCAATGATACCGAGAAACACTTTCACCGAATGACTAATAAGCATATGCTCGCTATCTCCAGCCCTGTGCTGTGCATAGCTTGCCGATGCACTGTATACAACACCGAGACTTAAGAGCATAAGTGATAGCACAGCAATCAGGATAGAAAGATCAATATGATTTTTATGTTCAAGCGACATGGTTATAAAACCCTAACAATTTCCTTAAAAACCTGACCCCGATGTTCATAGTTCTGAAACCAATCGAATGATGCACATGCAGGTGATAGAAGCACAATATCTCCGCTCACAGCCAGATCAGCCGCTTTGCGAACAGCTTCTTCCATCGATAACGCTTTTATTACTTTCTTCATCGGTGAGAATTCCTGATAAACTTTCTCTGCTGTCTCACCAATGGCGACAATTGCTTTAACATTCTTTTTTACCAAATCAAATAATTTTGAATAATCATTTCCTTTATCCCGACCCCCAATTAAAACAATCAACGGTTCTTTATAAGCTTGCAGTGCATACCAAACTGATTCAACATTCGTAGCTTTCGAATCATTGATAAATTTCACACCGTTAATCTCTCGAACCAGCTCAAGCCGGTGTTCAACACCTTTGAATGTCTTCAAAGTTATTTCAAGCGAGTCCGACGATACCCCCATCAATTGTGAAGCAAGTACCGCTGCTATAGCATTATAAAGATTATGGATACCCCGAATTTTGATATCATCAATTTCAATAATTTCATTTCGCTTTCCGCCAACAGACGTAACAAGGTTACCACCTTCTACGAATGCTCCTTCGTCAAACTTTCTATCTATTCCAAACGGCAATGTGTGGACATGAAGTCCTGCAAATCGACGTACTTGCTCACATGTTTGTTCATCGTCAAAATTATATACGAGATAATCTTCCTTGGTTTGATTTTCGAAGATCCGGCATTTTGATGCAATGTATTTTTCAAAATTATTATCATATCGATCAAGATGATCGGGTGTTATGTTTAAAATGATAGATATTCGCGGGTGAAAGGTTTCTATAAAATCCAGTTGAAAACTACTTACTTCCAATACCGCAATCGAGCTTTCATCAAGTTCATGGACAAATCCCGAGAAAGCGTTACCGATATTTCCACCAACAATATGTTTTATCTTTGCATCATTCAACATTTTCCCGATTAAAGTCGTAGTCGTTGTTTTTCCGTTCGTTCCAGTTACAGCAATTATCGGACTTTTACAAAACCAGCTTGCAGCTTCGATCTCGGATACAATTTTAAGATCAAGTTTTTCCGCTTCTTTAATAATAGACGCATTCGACGAAACACCGGGACTAATAACGATGATATCGGCATCAAGCACCCGATCTGAATGACGACCTGCCTCATATTCAATCCCAAATGATTTTAGATTTAGGATTGGGGATCCGAGCTGTTCTTCTCGTGCATTGTCGCTTACAAAAACATTCGCACCCATTTTCTGAAGAAGCTGCGCTGCTGCGATACCACTCCGAGCCATACCAAGAATGGAAATTTTCTTTCCATCTAATATTTTCTTATTCGTCTTAGTCATTATTAATTTATCTTCATCCACAATCATATATTCTATCGAAC
Source organism: Bacteroidota bacterium (assembly GCA_030019075.1). GTDB lineage: Bacteria > Bacteroidota > Ignavibacteria > UBA10030 > SZUA-254 > JASEHD01. Next base: position 7,987 of record JASEHD010000046.1, on the reverse strand, counting down.
TTTGAAGGTTGCTAAACTCAGAATCATTAGAATAATCGCGACAATGTAGAATCGCATTACAATTTTCGGCTCTTGCCAGCCCAACATCTCAAAATGATGATGCAGTGGTGCCATCTTGAATATTCGCCGCCCTTCACCATATTTTCGTTTAGTATATTTGAAATACGATCTCTGAATAATTACAGAAACAGTTTCCATTAAGAATACTCCACCAAGTGTTGGTAGAAGCAATTCCTTCTTGATCAAAACACACAGAGCGCCGATAACACCGCCAAGGGCAAGCGAACCCGTATCACCCATAAATACTTGCGCCGGATGTGAATTGAACCAAAGAAATCCGAGCGATGCACCAACAAGCGCTGCACAGTATATACTTAACTCACCTGTTCCCCGTAGAAACGGTATCGTCAGGTATTGGCTAAGATCGAAGCGCCCGGAGATATAACTTATTATTGCGAGGGTCAAACCCACAATCCCCACTAAACCAGCAGCTAACCCATCGAGTCCGTCAGTGAGATTTACAGCATTGCTCGTTGCGGTAATAATGAACACAACCATCGGGATATATAAAATTCCGAAATCAAGCTCCATATTTTTAAAAAACGGCATTGTAGTACTTGATTTATATTTCCATAAATCCACATCAATCCATTGTGGAAAAAAATATATTACACCACCAACAACCAGTCCGACAACAATCTGTCCGATAAGTTTGTATTCTTCAATTAATCCTCTTCGCTTTTTTTTCACAACTTTAAGATAATCATCAAGAAAACCGACGCAGCCAAGCGCTGCCGTAACAAAAATGATTAACCATATATATCCATTTTTAATATCTGCCCACAAGAGGGCTGGTATTAAGATCGCTCCAAGGATGATCAATCCGCCCATTGTTGGTGTTCCGGCTTTGTTCAAATGCGATTTGGGTGCTTCAACTTTAGCTTCTTCACCAATCTGATATTTCTTTAAGAGTCGGATTACTTTCGGAGCGAGCCAGAAAGCAATGATTAATGCTGTTACCGCTGCAGCGCCTGCACGGAATGTTATATATTTGAATATTCCGAATCCCGGTGGATGCAACGTCTGGTGTATATATTCGAATAGATAATACAGCATATAAAATCAGATCACCTTTTTCCGAAACCTTTTTTCTATTTCTGCCACAACTTCTTCCATTTTCATACCACGTGAACCTTTGACAAGCACAGTATCACCATTTGAGATAATTTTAGTTACCTCTTTTAATAATTTATTTTTTTGTTCATAATGAATCTTCAGAACTACTTCAGCATTCTCATGGATGTTGCGAGCCATCTCACCATAAGTAAGTAAGTAATCCACTTCCATGTTCTTAATGATAAACCCGATCTGCTCATGCTCTTTTTTTGAAGCAGAACCCAATTCGAGCATATCAGCAAGTATGGCAATTTTCTTTCCTGCACTCTTCATCAACTTCAACGTTTCAAGTGAAGAAACCAATGAATCAGGATTAGAGTTATATGTATCGTTAAGTATCGTTACTTTTCCGATATTTACTACTTGCATACGTTTATCAAAACTCTTAAATTTTCCAATCGCTTTCTGGATATTTTTCGATGAAACCCCAAAAGTTAAACCAACCGCCACCGCAGCTAATCCGTTGAGCATCATATTTTTACCTGCGGCTGAAAGCTGAATAAAAAACTCTTTATCACCTTTCGGCTTAATTGAAAACTCAGCACATCCGTTTGAATCAATTCCAACAAATCTTCCGTGAAACCTACAACTTGACCTTGAAAACCCGTACGATATTTTTTGTTTCAATACTTTCGCTTGATTAATCACATTCTTATCGTCAACATTTACAAAACCTATCCCTGATTTAGCAATGAAGTGAAAGAGTTCTCCTTCAGCCCGTGCCGCACCTCGAATGTTTTTAAAAAATTCTAAATGTTCTTTTCCAATGTTCGTAATTAGACCATGTGTTGGTTGAAGAACATCGCATAGATACTTCAATTCCCCAAAATGGTTTGTACCGATTTCGACAACGGCAATTTCATGGGACCGGCTCAAACGAAACAGGGTTTGCGGCACGCCAATATGATTGTTTAAATTTCCCTTCGTACTTAAAACATTATACCGGGTACCGAGTACCGATGCGATCATTTGCTTCACAGTTGTTTTTCCATTACTGCCTGCGACAGCAACAAATGGAATTGCAAACTTCCTGCGATAAACATTGGCGAGCTGGCCGAGCGCTTCAATTGTATTTTGAACTACAAGCATGGGCATATTTTGATACAGGGATCGGTCTGCTTTCAAATCAATTACAGCACAGATTGCACCGCGCGAAAAAGCATCTTTCACAAAAGCATGTCCATCAAACTCGTCTCCTCGTAATGCAAAGAACAATTCTCCCGCTTTGATAGTGCGGGAATCGGTAGAAATACCTTTGATTTTTTTATTTTCTAATCTCTTAAAATCATAAGCGGCAACATGTTGGACGCTCAGCAGATCTTTAATCGAGAGATTCATCTGCACGGATATACTCCTCAACTATTTGCTGATCACTAAAAAATATTTTCTCGTCTTTAATCACCTGGTAAATTTCGTGCCCTTTTCCTGCAATCAGCACAACATCACCAGACTTCGCCGTATCAAGTGCCATTAAAATAGCTTTCCGTCTATCCGGCTCACGATAGACTTTTAATCCAGATTTTATACCCTCGTGTATTTCATTGATAATTAAATCAGGATTTTCGTTACGAGGATTATCCGAAGTAATTATAGTTATCTCACTCAAACTTGATGCAATGTTTCCCATCTTGGGTCGCTTACCCCGATCACGATTTCCTCCGCAGCCAAAAACAGTAATAATTCTTCCCCGATTATTTTTATCGAAAACGCCATGGATAGCACGCAGGGCTTTTTCAAGCGCATCCGGAGTATGGGCATAATCTATTACAGCAGTCCATCCCTTCCGAGAAACAATACGCTCAAATCGTCCGGGTACATTTTTTATAGAGCCAAGAGCTGTACAAATTGTTTGCTGCGGAATCCCTAAAGCTATACCAACACTATAAGCAGCAAGAATATTACTTACATTAAACTGTCCGATTAACTGGGATTCAATTAACGTTTCTTTTGTTTCATAGATAATTGAAAATTTCAGCCCTGAAATTGAAGGCGAAATATTTTTTCCCTCGACAATTGCCGAAGTGGTTATTCCATACGTTATCGTTTTTGCTTTAGTCAACTTTGTTAACTTTGTGCCCCATTCATCGTCAACATTTACAATTGCCCACGAATCTGATGAAAGATTTTCAAACAATATCATCTTCGCTTTAAAATATTCATCCATCGAACCGTGATAATCGAGGTGATCTTGGGTTAAATTGGTAAATACACCCGCTTTGAATCCTATGCCATCAACACGATGTTGATGAAGCGCGTGTGATGAAACTTCCATGACCACAGAAGAACACCCTGAGCGAGCCATCCGATCAAGCAGCTCGTTCAATTCAAGCGATTCGGGTGTCGTATGTGTTGCAGGTAAAATTTGATCACCAATGGAATATTGAATCGTCCCAATTAATCCGGTTTTTTCTCCACTCATTTCAAGTATCGATTTTATCAAATGTGTCGTCGTTGTTTTACCGTTGGTTCCGGTTACACCTATCATTTTCATTTTTTTTGCCGGACGGTCAAAGTAGTTCGCCGATAGCTGTGAAAGTGCAATCCGACAATTAGGTACCACAATTTTAACCACGCCAGAGTGGAGAAAAAAAGAATCCGGCAGGGCGGCGTCATCTTCAACAACAACGACTTTCGCTCCATTTGTTATAGCTTGTTCTATAAACGTATGACCATCCGACTCCTTACCATGAATTGCTATAAATAAATCTCCGAACCTAATCTTTCGAGAATCATATTGGATATGAGATATATCAATGTCTTGAGTTGGAAGTTTTTGCCCATATAATGTCCGAAACATCTTTGATACCTTGATTCCGTCTAATAATTTTGCTAACGTCATAACATTCAGATAACTATCGATTCAAACTTAAAACAGTCGATTGTTTTGGCTGGCAGATAAGAGAAATTTTCATCCCCTTCGTGGCGTAGGTTCCAGCTTCTGGTACCTGAGTGATCACGATACCGGAACCTTCGACAACAGGTTCAAACATTCCCATTTTTAAAATTTCAATTGCTCGCCTCAAACTTTGTCCACGTACATCCGGTACAATCCCGGCAGAGGAATTAAAAGTGTCGCTCTTTGATTTAACCGATGGAACATGATCGATTTTCTTCGCAAGTACATTTTTCGTTCGGCTCAGAACATCGGTTGTATTTATTATTTGCTCTGCGATGGCTTTAAAAATTGGGGCGCTTACCGTCCCGCCATAATATGCACCTGCCTGCGGTTTATCTATCATTACTAAACAAACAATTTTTGGATCCTCTGCAGGAAAGAAACCAATGAACGAAGCTACATAATTACCTTTCTCGTATTGACCTTCCACATATTTTTTCGATGTTCCTGTTTTTCCGGCAATTCTTATCCCCTGAATCTTTGCAAGGGTACCAGTTCCCCGTTCGACCGCACCTTCAAACAGACCCGTTAATACTTCAGCAGTTTCAGAGGAAATCACGCTCCGAATTTGTTGCTTTTGAGATTCTCGTACTATTTGATTGCTGGCATCTGTTTCTTTTTTCAATATATATGGTCTCATCAGAATTCCATTATTTGCAACGGCTGCATACGCACATGCAATCTGTAGCGGGGTAGCACCAACTTCGTAACCATAAGAAAGTGTATTCAGGGAAGTTGACCACCAATCAATAGGTTTTTTCAACATACCATTCAATTCACCAGGGAAATCGATATTTGTAGCAATTCCAAAACCATAATCTCGCGCCATCTTATAAAACCTCTCACATCCAATAATATCACTTACTTTCGCCATCACTATATTGCTCGATGTTTCCACCGCCTCCTGAAAAGTTATCCATTCGGCTTTGTGAGTATCTACAATTTTTCTCGATTTCTTCGATGTTACCGGGACAGAATAAAGACCATTTTCAGCATAAAACATCTTATCTGGCTTCACCAGACGATGCTCAAGCGCTGCTGAGGCAGTAACAATCTTAAAAACTGACCCAGGCTCAAATAAATCCGTAACAGCCCGCAGACGTTGGTGATCCGGTTCATACTTTCCAAAATGATTAGGATTTATATTTGGATGTTGTGCAATTGCTAAAATTTCTCCTGTTCGCGGTTGAAGAACAATGATGATTCCACCTTCTGCCTTATTGTCTTCAATTCCTTTTTTCAGTGCTTTTTCAGCTATCACTTGTAATTTAAGATCGATAGTAAGATAAATATTGTTACCCTTCTTTGGCTCGACTCGTGGATAATCGACTGACGGGCGCGCACGTCCAAGCCCATCACGTTGAAAAACGACATAACCATCCGTTCCCTTGAATTCAACATCAAATTGTTTTTCAATGCCCGCTAAACCAGCATTGTCTATGTTAGTGGAGCCAATCAGTTGCCCCGCAATTTGATCGTTGAAATACAACCGCTTCGGTTCACGGCGAACGACAACTCCATTAAGCTTCTTAAGATCAATTTCATTTAAATATTTTGCATCCACGAATCGCTCTAACCAAACAAAGCGAGATTCTGATTTTAACTCATTCAGGTAATGATTTTTATGTTTACCAAATGCCTGAGAAAATTTTTTGGCAATCGCTTGTGCATCTTCAGCGGCGAGCATCGGGTCGGCTGCAAAAGAAACATAAGTAGCATTCGAAGCTAAAATATTTCCGTTCCGATCGTACAGTATTCCGCGTGGTGAAGGCAGCACGACCTTTGATTGATACTGTTTTTGGGCAATCTTGCGGTATTTTTCGGATTCGACAATTTGAATATGGATGATTCTCAAACCTACAACAATAAAAAATATTCCAACTGCGATTCGGAGTAATCGGACACGGAATTGATTACTCTTTAGTTTGGCAACATCGAATATCGGCGTCGTATGTTCTATATTTTCATTCACAGATTCGTCATCATTTAATTATTAATCTCGAATTCGCTCACCTCGATTTACATCTATCTCGAACCATACCGGTTGTTCTTTTGGGTAAATAAAACCAAGCTGTTTAGTTGCAATAATTTTTTCGATACGCTCCAAGCTGGATTTTCGATTTATCTCTGCCCGCAGAAACTCATTAGTATTGTTCACTTTTTCGTATTGATTTTTAAGATCATTGACTTCAATAACGAGTCGATTGACTGAAATTTTATTCCAGATATAAAAAACAATTACCAGAGAGACAAAAATAAGCAGAGTAATGATCTTAAACGGGGACCGCTTTCTACTCTTCAGACGTCTGTTACCCCGAGGTGCATAATCTGTCTTGTTCGGAATCTTGTCTCCATTGTAAATATATCGCTGCTCTTGGAACTCGGGACTAACAGTGGTTTCAATATTTGTTTCAGAGTTTGAGATATTCATATTCGTTTTGCTGCCCGTAGTTTTGCGCTTTTCGCGCGGGGATTATTTTGAATTTCATCAAAGCTTGCGTTTATTGGTTTCTTCGTGAGAATATTTAGCTTGGGCTTAATGGGCGTATCCAGTAAATATTTATGAGGAGCCAAATGAAATTTCAGCGAGTTCTCAATAAGGAATTTTTTTACAATCCGATCTTCTAATGAATGATATGAGATAACCACAATTCTTCCACCTGGAATAAGCACATCAAGTATATTTTTCAATGCTTGATGGAGATTTTCCAATTCATTATTTACCTCGATTCGAATCGCCTGGAAAATTCTTGCTAAAGATTTCTTAAGAAATCTTGCTCCTGTAATCGATTCAACAACTGTCGCTAATTCACCTGTTGTATTTATTCCCTTTTTATTTCGCATATCAACAATTTTCTTTGCTATTCGCCAAGAATGTCTTTCTTCACCGTATTTTTTAAATATTTCCGCCAATTTAGTTCGTTCGTATGTGTTAATTATTTTCCATCCATCAAAAGACTGATTCTGATCCATACGCATATCGATTCGACTTTCAGATTGAAAACTAAAACCTCGGTGTTTTACATCAAGCTGATGAGACGATACACCTAAATCTAAAAGGAATCCATCTATTTCTGATAGTCCTTGATCGTTTAGTACATTTCTGACATTTGAAAAATTGTCATGAATATAAATGACTCTATCTCCGAACTTCTTCAACCGCTTATTGCTGAATTGTAAAGCATCTTCATCTATATCAAATCCAATGAGTCTCCCCTTTTCCGAGAGTCTCGACATAATTGATTCAGCATGTCCCCCGCCGCCTAAGGTACCATCAATATAGATTCCATCAGATCCGGTCAGCAAATAGTGAATCACTTCATTCACCAAAACGGGAATATGATATTCACTTGTCATTTAAACATGACACTCAATAAAAAAAGAACAAAACTTCTTTTGATCACTGCATCACTTTTGCGGCAATACTTTCGTAACTTTCTGGTTGACTATGTCTATAGTCATCATATTCTTTAGGATTCCATAATTCGATTTTCTCGAGAGTTCCAATAATTCGGGTCTCGTTTTGGATACTCGCGTACTCTCGAAGCTCGGGCGGAAGTGTAATCCTTGCCTGAGAATCTAACTGGCTTTCTTGAGCAAACTCAAGAATCGCCCGCTTGAATCGACGATGGTCATGATCGTACGACGAGAGATTACGCAGATGTACTTCTAATTTGTTCCATTCATCAAGAGGATAAACGAACAAACATTTTTCAAATCCCCGTGTTATAACAAATGTATCGTTTGCTTCGGGCGAAACATATTTTCTGAGTTTCGCTGGAAGACTGACTCTCCCTTTATCGTCCACTGAATACATATAAGAACCTTTAAATGACGACATGATAATTTTACCGTTTAATTTATAATCATTAAATTTATTAAAAAATCCACACCATTCTTCCCCACTTTTCCCCA
>JASEHD010000045.1:9151-22296 GCA_030019075.1 Bacteroidota bacterium | reverse complement strand
AGTGAGTGTCATATCCTGTCATAGTTTTATACATTTCTATACATTTCTTGATATATTTTGATATATCTGTTCAATATTGTCATGAAATCTTGTTCAGCGCGCTGCTTATTTTCTTCATGATATTTTATTCGATCCTTCATCGTTACCTGAAAGATAGTCGTTTTGCTGCGAAGCCGTGTTATCTCGGCGTTGGCAAACGATATTTCTTCCCGATAACGCTGCATCTGTGCCATATCTTCCCGCAGAATTTTTATCTCGCTTTCAATCTGGCTCTCTTCAGATTTAAATTTTACGAGACTTTCGCGGAGATGGAATTTCTCTAAAATATTTAACATCCACATCATTGAATCTTTCACACCCCATGGAAACACCGGATCATTAATATCCCGTGGTGGCAATGCTGATGTGACGAAGATTTGATAATTGTATGTCAAATCAATCATTCGGTTAAAGAATTGTGCAAAATTATCGAGGAGCGTTTGCAATACATCTTGTAGGACTGGATGAATATTATTCGCTCGATCGCGCAAGAGGCAATCACGAAGACGTCCGAATGGACTTTTAAGTTCTTCGTTCATTTTCGGGAAACGATGAGGAAGTAGCGATTCAACCAACCCCGCTTGAAATGAAGATGGGATCAATGAGTTTCTTTTTAATTGACTTAGAGAGTCGCCGAAGACACGATCACACTTCGTTAGTACAAGACCAATTGGAACATGCCGAATATTTGGATTACTTTGAACCCAATATTGTAGAATTGCATCAAACCAGTTTGCTTTTTTTCTAAGTTTGACCGGTTCAAGGTAATCCTGTTCATCAATAAAGAACAATAATCCCTTTGCATTGCGGAAAATTTCTTGAAGCTGGTGTTCCCATTGATCGGGCTGTGAATCTTTTCCTCCGTAATCAAAAGTTGAATAGCTCGTTAGGTTCAAATCTTCCCAAAAATTATAATTCGTACACCCTGATGTTGGTGGTGTTACACCAGAGCGCCAGGATTCTGAGATACTCTCGTAATATACTTGCAGTTCACGCCCAAGTGTAACGGGTCTGCCCGCACGCATTTGTGCTTCGTAGCAGAATGCTGAAATATAACTGCTCTTTCCCACACCTGAATGACCAAACATAAAGATTGGCAGTGGCTGAAAGAGGCTCGTTAACATCGGGTTCTTCTGTTTATGCACCGAGAGCTCAAGGAAAGAATGCCCAATCCCTAACTTCATGGTGTTGTTTGACCACGAGAGGAAAAGAGGGCTTCGCTCTTTAAGATAAATTTGATCACCCATAGGTAAAGGCGAGGAATAATCGTTTTCCCAGTGCCAACCCCAGGACTGAAAGAGATTGTTTAAAAAATCATCCCGGCTGCTCCAGTACCGTATGGCTTTTTGTATTTCAACGGAATTGGCGCCCAAGGCATCGACCCCTTTCCCCCTTACCCATAAGACCTGCAGACAAAGAAGTATTTCGGAAAACGAAACACCCGACAGATCGCTCCCACGTTGTTTTATTTCGTCTAAATGATTATGTAAACGGGTCTGAGCAAAATCTTCAGCGACACCAAGTGTCATTAAGATTTTACCCATCAGTGAAAAGAGCTGAATTTTTGTTGGAACGTTCAGGTTCTCGGAACTTTGAAGGAGGATAGAGACGTTTGCGAGAATACGATCATATTCCGATTCTTCAATTCCAACATTCTCGGTCTTAATCCAATCTTCATAAAAGCTCATGGTCCCGGCAGTATAACCATCGCTTTGTTCTGTTCGTGCCAAGCCCGCGATTAGATAGTAACGCTGCCATAGTGCAGCTAAATCGCGTAATAACTTTTTAGTCGAATTAGTACTTTCGGCGGCAGTGAAAACTCTGGCGCCGTATGTTCCCAATAATGTTCGATCGATTTCAAAAAGAATGGTTTCTCGAGTATCGAGCGGTGCAATTTGATTTGGAAGCTGCTGGAGAATATCAAAAAATGTATGAACAGCATTTGAGATTTTTTCTTGTTTCTCCGGCGTGCTCGAGCCAGTCTCAGATTCACGTAAATATTCCGCAAGCTTTAAACACTGAGAATTAAAATTTCGGACGACATCTGTTACCGGTTGAAGCATTAGTATTAATCCCTGATAATTAGTGTGATATGTGATTTGAGATCGATAATACCTTCACCCAAGGGCGGCGGTAAATACAGTGTTAGCTGCGAGGTGCGTTCTTTTGATACTACTTCGGGTGGACATTCAATCATGTAGCTGAATGATTCACCTGGTATACGTTTCAAAATATTTTTTAAATCGAGGAGTTGTGCAAAAATTGCACTTCCCATACCTATACGGATATTTTTGGAAATCGGGTCGGTCTTTGAAAATTCACGTAGTGAAACTGTCATCTGAGTTTTGCCTCTCACGAATTGTGCTTCACCTTCAAGGTAAATGTTCAGACGATTGCCAGCAGCTTCTTTCATCAATTCAACTTTTGAAATTGGCAATGTTTTTTCAGCAATCGGACCTGAAGGAAGATATGATAAAAATTTTGTGATATAATCAAAAAATGATTCTACCAACCCAAACGTTAATCCTACTTCGAACTGTTTATCGTTGGTCAGTATTGGTGTTTCAAGCTTTTCAACAACCTCAGCCGCTTTTAATTTTAAAGATTCCTGTTCCCATCCAACTGATAATATCCTGAGGTCAGTCTTGATAATATTAATGAATTGTTGGATTGTTGTAAAATAATTTATTGTCGGTGTATGACTGAACTCAAATAACGGTTTAAATGCAGCATTGGTGCGAAGAAATAAACCAGCCATATTCCAGATCATCGTAAGCTCGGGCGTGGGGCGCAACGACTTCAGGTAGGTTTCCAACAAGGAATTCCAGAGTGTAAACTTTTTTAAAAAACAATCCCTTGCTGCCAAACTTATCGGTGAGCTATCAATAAAAATTCCGAACGGGACGAAGGATTTGTCGATGGTTATTTCAGTATTATCAATATGGAAGCGACAAATAATCACACCGGCATTATTATCGTTTGTTAAGGATACTTCATATTGCATATCATAGAGAACCATGCCTGTTACAACGTCCGAAACAGATTTCAAAATATCATCCTGTGACGATAGTTTAGGCAACAGATATAGAAAATATTTTCCCTCTATGTTTCTCTGTGAAGGCCGGAATTGAAAATCTAATTCCCTTGAACCATCAATCCGGATCAGGTGTCCATACATATTAACAGCCTGAATATTTTCTATCCCTACTTTGTAATTTATTCCATCAACATGTCTAAAAGAAATGGAGTTGATATCATTATAATCAGGTTGAAGATTGATATTACGGAACAATCCAAATGTTCCAACCTGTTGATTTGTTAAACCAACAAGATTTTGCGTCCATTCTTCGAGTGCATAAAAATGATCTTCCGAAATTACATCACCATTACGCCAAAGAACTTTCTTAATTGTAGAATTGTCTGCCATATTGAACAAAAAATATTTCCGATTATCAAAAAGATTTAATCAAAGTAATCCACAAATCAAACAGCCCTGAACCGGGCATTTAGACTTTGCTATGCAGTATTCATAGTATTGAATATAATTATAGCTAAGTTATAAATCAAATGGAAAAAAAAGATTATCGTTTTGTCAATAATTAATCATTTTTCGACGTTTTTTACATATTTATTGGGAAACAAAGGTAATGGATAAAATCTCAGCAAAGGAAATAAATCGTATTGCATATTCAATTAATCGCGGTAAAAAGAAGTCGGGATGCCGGGATTTGAACCCGGGACCTCTTGCGCCCAAGGCAAGCGCGCTAGCCGGGCTGCGCTACATCCCGATTAAATCTTTTAAATATATTAAACTTTACACTGATTTGCAATCTTGCGATTTGACTCAACAAAAATCTTGATGAAACATTATCGGTGCTCCGAGTCCTTCAATTTCCTAAATCTATGTCTACCAGGCTCAACAACAACGAACCCATTTTTAAGATCGTTCTCTTTATAACTAATAAGTATTTCTTCTAATTCGTGATGAACAGATTGTATTGTTGATGGTAAGATTCGTAAATATATTACACCGACAGAGTATTTTTTTAGAAAAATTAATTCTCCAAAATCACGATCTCTTGTTATAAAAATCCGATCAGTATTTCGGGCGATAGTGAGCAATTCCTGATCTGAAGATTGAGCATGTCCAATTTCAGATACCAAGATTACGTCCTGCCTTAATTTCTTCAGAAACTCACCGGTAATGAGATAAACATCTTGATCGAGAAGGAATTTCATTTTTGATTTGCAAAGTGAATATCTTCAACAGTAATAACGTCCATGGCATATTTAATGCATACGCGAATATCATCAACAGTTATATCTGGATAGTATTTTTTTGTAATTTCTTCAAATGGAATTCCATCACTTACGAGTTCCAGCACATTTAATACGGAAATTCGTGTGCCAGCAATACACGGTTTACCAAAATGAATATTTGGATTGATTTCAATTCTTTCCATAACTCTTAATATCCTTTTTCTTTCATTAAAATAAATTTCTTACAATTTTCAAGTGATTCAACAATCATATTAGAATCTGCACCGACTCATTTAGTTCTCCAGCCCCGTTCTCTTCATACTGTAATATAAATATCCTTCAAGATTACAATCCAAACCTGATCCCAAGTGAAATTCCGACATCATCAAGCCCTTGCTTACTAACTAAATCTTCTTCTATTTTATAAGCATCAGATTCGGATTTAAGTTTAATAAAACTAATTCCCATTTTTTTAAATTCAAAGAAGGCAGATAATTTTGAATTTAATTCAAAATATGAGCCAACTTCAAAATATTGTACCCAACCAGACATGGAAACGTCATATTTAGTACTCTTATCCTTAGTAATTGGATTATTATAATCTCTCACCATCGAAGTAGCACCTGTGAAATTAATATATGATATACCAAATCCACAAAATGGTGCCCATTGGCTAAAAGCACTAATGAATTTAATATCACCATCAATTTGAATCCCATCTATTTTAAATTCTCTATTTAATTTAGAACCATTTCTACCCGAATCTGTTTCGGAATTCTGATACTTTCCATTCACATAAGAAATTGATAAACCAAAATTAATATTATCAGTTTGTAGTTTTGGAATGTAAATGTGCCCAGTAACATTTTTAGCAGTAAGTTTGCTTACAACATGGTTTATCACGTAGTAGTTGTCAAAACCATCATAATACAGCAGCTCTTTTTCTTTTAATAAAAATTCACCTGATGCATAAGGATTAGTTCCAAAACTAATCCCAAATATTTGTGAGTTCAATGTAAAATCATTGTTTTGTTCTCTGCTACTTCTCTCTTTTTCTTCAGAACTATGTAATGCTTTTTCAACCTCCTCCATTTTGAACACAAAAATATTCTCGTCGGATGTTTTAATCTTAATTGATTGATTTGGAATCACCTCGATAATCGTTCCTCTAATAATGCTGCCATTTTTTAAATAAATGACATCTTTTGCTTTATCTTGGGTAAAAGAAGAAGTTGTGATAAATGCTGATACTAAAATTAAAAATAGAATTTTCATAGCAGACCCCTTTTTATTGTTAGTAATAATATATACTTTTCTAGGTAAAAGCCAAAACAATCTTGCTTTTTTCGTTATTTTTGTACTCATTAGTATCATTACTGATGTTACGCAAAGATTATTTTAATAATGCTTCATCACTACATTGCCGTAAACGGCAATGCTCAGGCAAGCAAAGCATTCTTAAGAATGCTGATTTTTATCTGCAAATGATGAACGCAGTCGGATTCATCCGACTTTTATTGGCATAGCGTCACCGTTTACGGTGATGCGGACAAGAATTTTATCGTTCTGCGTAACATCAGTTATTAATAATGGTAAATCTTTTATTAAAATTCAAGTCCAAAAGATAATGGCAGTTATTTTCTATGATATCAGTCTCTGGTAATTTTTTTTATTTCAATAAATTTTAATAAATTCCATAAAATATCTATTATTTAACAGAATCTCTCAAGGAAGCATACCATGAAAAATCTTGATACTTTTAAGACAAAATCCACGTTGAAAGTAAAAAACAAGGAATACACCTTCTTTTCACTTAAGAAATTGGCTGCTGGTGAAACAATCCAGCGATTCCCTTTTTCGTTAAAAGTTTTGTTGGAAAATCTACTTCGGCATGAAGATGGAATATCTGTAAATAAAGATGACATTAATGCTTTGATAAATTGGAAGCCGACAGAACAGCCCGAGAAAGAAATATCATTTATGCCGGCGCGTGTATTACTTCAAGATTTTACAGGTGTCCCTTGTGCAGTTGATTTAGCTGTGATGAGGGATGCAATGGTTCGTATGGGTGGCGATCCCAAAAAAATTAATCCTCTTCAACCTGTGGATCTTGTCATCGACCATTCTGTTCAGGTAGACTACTCGGGAACTCCTGATGCGCTCCGGCTCAATACTGAATATGAGTACTCCCGGAATAAAGAGAGATATGTTTTCCTTCGTTGGGCGCAGCAGGCGTTCAAGAATTTTCGCGTTGTACCACCTGAGACTGGAATAATTCATCAGGTAAATTTAGAATATCTTGCAAGGGTCGTTTTTACAAATCAAGCAAACGGAGAAATGTTTGCCTATCCCGATTCCCTGGTTGGGACAGATTCACATACTACGATGATAAATGGACTTGGTGTTCTTGGATGGGGAGTAGGTGGTATTGAAGCAGAAGCTGCCATGTTAGGTCAATCATGTGCAATGTTAATTCCACCTGTTGTTGGTTTTAAAATTTATGGTACATTAAAACCAGGCACAACTGCGACTGATACAGTTATAACTGTTACACAGATGCTTAGGAAGAAAGGTGTTGTTGGTAAGTTTGTTGAATTTTATGGACCTGGTATTTCATCGCTTAGTCTTGCTGACCGTGCTACCATCGCAAACATGGCTCCTGAATATGGTGCAACGATGGGATATTTTCCGGTCGATACTGAAACGATAAATTATTTGAATTTCTCTGGTAGAAGCGAAGAGCAGGTAGCACTTATCGAAGCATATTGCAAAGAGCAAGGTCTATTTCATTCAAAAGATTGTGTTGAGCCAATTTTTTCAGATACAATTGAATTAGATTTGTCAACGGTCGAGCCAAGTCTTGCAGGACCCCGCCGACCGCATGACCGCGTTTCTCTCGGCAATGTAAAAACTGGTTTCAGAACTGAGCTGGCAAAAATGCTTGAACCCAAGGGAATCAAAGTTGAAGGATCACTCCGTTCGATAGAATTTAAAAGTAATGATATA
Source organism: Bacteroidota bacterium (assembly GCA_030019075.1). Lineage (GTDB taxonomy): Bacteria > Bacteroidota > Ignavibacteria > UBA10030 > SZUA-254 > JASEHD01. The sequence goes on along the minus strand of JASEHD010000045.1, from coordinate 14,991 downwards.
TTATTTAAGGTAGGTGATGGTTCTGTAGTAATTGCAGCTATAACGAGCTGCACCAACACTTCAAATCCGACTGTATTAATTACAGCGGGTTTGTTAGCAAGAAATGCAGTTGAAAAAGGATTACAAGTGAAACCATGGGTGAAAACAAGTCTTGCACCAGGTTCAAAAGTGGTAACAGATTATCTGAATGAAGCGAAACTGACTGAACCATTGAATCAGCTCGGATTTAATCTTGTCGGATATGGTTGTACAACATGTATAGGTAACAGTGGTCCATTAGCTGAACCGATCGTGAAAGCAATACAAGAAAATGATTTTATCGCTGCTGGAATTCTTTCTGGCAATAGAAATTTTGAAGGACGAGTACATGCAAACGTCAAGGCAAATTATCTCGCATCACCACCACTTGTTGTTGCTTATGCTTTAGCAGGGACAATGGATATTGATCTTCAGAATGAACCGATTGGTATTGGAAAAGATGGTAAAGAGGTTTATCTGAAGGATATTTGGCCCCAATCCGATGAAGTTGAGCAAGTTGTTAAATCTTGTGTGAAGTCTGAAATGTTTCAGAAAAATTATTCCAATGTATTTGAGGGTGATAATCATTGGAAGAATTTGACTGTTCCAGCGGGTGATCGCTACTCTTGGGATACTAATTCAACCTACATTAAAGCTGCAACATTTTTCGAAAATATGCCGGTAAATCCTCCGCTAATCCAGGATATTCGCAGTGCAAGAGTTTTAGCGATGTTTGGTGATTCCATTACAACTGATCATATTTCACCGGCAGGTTCTATTTCTGTAAAGAGTCCGGCTGGAAAATATTTAATGAGTTTAGGTGTTGACCAGAAAGATTTCAATCAATATGGCGCTCGCCGTGGTAATCATGAAGTTATGATGCGTGGAACATTCGCTAATATAAGATTGAAAAATCTACTTGTCCCCGGAATTGAAGGTGGAGTTACAATCCATCCTTCATCAAAAGAACCAATCAGCATTTACGATGCTACCATGAAGTATAAATCTGAGAGTGTGGCATTAATCATCATTGCTGGGAAAGAATATGGTTCCGGTTCGTCCCGTGATTGGGCAGCGAAAGGACCTAAGCTACTCGGAATTAATGCTGTCATCGCTGAATCTTTTGAGAGAATCCATCGAAGCAATCTCATCGGAATGGGAATACTTCCTTTACAATTTGAGATAGGACAAAATCGTGAGACACTCGGTTTAACAGGATTTGAATTGTACGACATTGAAGGAATATCTCAGAATCTTACCCCGGGTAAGAAAATCACTATGAAAGTTAAAGATGTAAACAGTCAGGTAAAAAACTTTTCAGTAATCTGCCGACTTGATACACCGATGGAAGTTGAATATTACAGGAACGATGGAATTTTACAATATGTTCTCCGTTCGTTATTAAAGAAATAAGAACTGATGTTACGCAAAGGTTATTTTTGTCATACTTCGTCACCACATTTCCGTAAACGGCAATGCTCATGCAAACAAAGCATCCTTAAGAATGCTGAATTTTATCTGCAAATGATGAACGCAGTCGGATTCATCCGACTTTTATTGGTCTAGCATCACCGTTTACGGTGATGCGGATAAGAATTTTATCGTTCCGCGTAACATCAAATAAGAAGGACTATGCCGACCTACGAGTATCAATGTACAGATTGCGGAAAACCATACGATGTTTTTCATAAGTCTAAAGAACTTATTGAAGATATTGTTTGTCCTTCGTGTGGATCAGCAAATGCAAAACGTTTGATGTCGATTCCTTCTATCGGTTCCAGCATCAAATCTAATACTACCAATGCTGCACCGGCTTGCGAGTATGCTAATACGCCGAGTTGCAGCGGGAACTGTGATATGTTTAAATAATTTTGAAAGGATTAGATTATGGAATATGGATTTTCGAAAACGGTTAGCTTGACTTACGAAAAAGCGATTGAGAAAGTAACCGAAGAATTGAAGAAGGAAGGTTTCGGCATTCTAACGAGTATAGATGTTAAAGAGACATTGAAGAAAAAACTTAATGTCGATTTCCAAAAGTATATCATACTCGGTGCATGTAATCCAACGTTTGCACATAAAGCATTGCTTAACGATGAACAAATCGGCTTACTCCTACCGTGTAATATTATTGTTTATGAGAAGGATGGAAAAACCCACGTCTCTATTTTTGATCCGATGATAATGATGAAGATAATGGAAGATGAAGTCATACGTCCGATTGCGGAGGAGGTTAAGAAAAAGTTGGATCGCGTGCTTGATGCAATTTGATATTTTTTAATTTTCAACATCATTTAATACAAAATGGAAAAACGGTAAATATTTTGGTAATTAACCAAAATTTGCATACATTTCTACAGATTAAAATGAAAAAAGTAGGATTAGGTTAACATGAATATGATGAAAACAGTATTTTTGATGACATTGATGATGGTACTCCTGATGCTCGTTGGTTCGCTTTTGGGTGGAGAACAAGGAGTAATTATGGCTTTTCTTTTTTCGTTAGTGATGAACTTCGGTGCTTATTGGTTTTCGGATAAAATTGTTCTAATGATGTACCGAGCAAGACAAGTAACAGAATCTGATTCACCAAGATTATTTTCATTAGTATCAAGAGTCGCCAGTCAGGCAAAGCTCCCAATGCCGCGAGTCTATATCATCCCCGGAGAAACACCAAATGCATTTGCCACCGGGCGTAATCCAAATAATGCTGCGGTTGCCGTTACAGAAGGAATAATGAAAACATTAAACGATAATGAATTAGAAGGTGTTTTGGCACATGAATTTGCGCATATCAAACACCGTGATATACTTACTGGAACTATTGTGGCAACGTTAGTTGGAACAATCACTTTTATCGCACGAATGGCAGGATGGTCTATGATGTTTGCTGGGCGGGGTGATAGGCGTGGTTCGAATGGAATCACTGAATTAGTTCTGCTCATCGTTGCACCGATCGCTGCCGTTTTAATTCAGCTTGCTATCTCAAGATCGAGAGAATTTGCCGCAGACGAAGGCGCTGCTCAGATTTCCGGACGACCGCTCTCTTTAGCAGATGCACTCCAGAAACTTGAACGAGGTGTTGAAAGATTACCTATGAGAAATGTTTCTCCTTCATCTGCACATATGTTCATAGTAAATCCGTTACGAGGTAGGGGAATAATGAAATTATTTTCGACTCATCCTCCAATTTCGGAGCGGATTGAACGACTTCAAAAATTAGCAATGGGCAGTATATAACTATTGATTCCGAATTATAATTATAAAAGATAAATATATTACAGCTAAAATAGAGGAATGAGATTAATTATCTTTTTAACTCTCTTTGTAAATCTCCTTAATGACGGAGATACACACCAAAGAAATACAAAAACAAATGTTGAAGTAATGCAATCTCTCATCGCACGTATTTCAGATAAAGTATTAACGAATTCAAATATCTCAGCGCAGGAAAGTATTTATATACGATACCCAGCAACAGAGGATGCCTGGATAGCAAAAACTATAATTACATCAAGATTAATATCTGCAGGATATAAGGTTTTCGATTATGATTCGATTAATTCTAAATTTTTATATGATATTGGTAGTTTATCCCTCAGAGTTCAATACTTTGATATGTTTCGGGATGGATTTTTTGGTGAAAAAAGATTAACTCGGAGCATAGGTGTAAGTTTAGCTGTTGAGCTGAAGAACTCATTGACGAATGAAATATTGTTCAATGGTTTATTGAATGAGGAGATGAGCGATACTGTGAGCGTTGATGAAATTGAAAGTCTTGAACTTGCTGGAGTGAAACGTTCGAGGGCTGATATACCTAACAACGATATAATAGATCAAATTGTAGAACCTTTTGTTATCATCGGTGCAGTAGGTATATCGGTTTATCTGTTTTATTACATACGAACAAAATAATATGAAATATTTTTCTTACATGAAAATGAAATTCATTCTTTCGACAATTCTTATAGTGAGCATCATATGGTTCTTACCATCTTGTGGTTCTTCTACAGCGATTAAAAGTATTTCTGCAGAAGAACGTTTCGAGATTGGCAAACAAAAATTTGATAATGAAGACTATTTAGAAGCTATTAATGAATTTGAAATTGTTAAACTACAATATCCTGGCAGTGCAATGGCGGATGATGCACAATATTATCTGGCTGAGAGTCGGGTTATGCTTGAAGAATTCTTTATCGCTGGGGCAGAGTTCCAAGAACTCCTCAGAAGCATGCCGGCAAGTCCATTCGTTCCTATCGCCCAGTATAAAATTGGTTTGTGTTATTACAAGCTTTCACCAAAATCATCCTTAGATCAGCAATACACACTGCGTGCGATTGATGAATTCCAAACATTTATCGAATATTATCCGCAGCATGATTCAGCCGCGAAGGCAGCCGTAAAAATACAAGAATTAAATGCACGGCTGGCAAAGAAACTTTATGATACGGCTGAACTTTACATGATTCTTGAATACTACAAATCCGCGACAGTATATTTTACAGATGTAGTTGAAAAATATCATGATACTGAATATGCTGAGCCAGCATTACTTGGAAAGATTAAATCTTCAATTGCCCGGAAACGATATTCAGAAGCAAGAAAAGATATTGAAACATTTATTGATAAGTATCCAGGCAGTCGTTTACAAAGGGAAATAGAAGCACTGCAAAAAACAATTTTATATCATACTAATTCATAGTGAGCTTCGAATGAAAAAACACTATGTAAAAAACTCTCACGTTGAAATGACACAGTTGGTATTACCAAATGATACAAATCAGCTTGGCAATCTTTTAGGTGGTCGTTTAATGGAATGGATGGATATAGCAGCAGCCGTTTCCGCACAGCGCCATTCCAACCGGGTATGTGTTACCGCCGCTGTTGATGAATTAGTCTTTTATCATCCAATCCGAATCGGTGAGGTGGTAACGCTTAAAGCTGTAGTAAATCGCGCATTTAAGACATCTATGGAGGTAAGCGTAACTGTTATTGCAGAGAACCAATTGACAGGAGATAGAAAAGTAACAAACACCGCATTTATGACATTTGTTGCTGTTGATAATCATGGTACACCCGTAAAAATACCTGAAATTATCCCTCAAACTGTTGAAGAAAAACGATGTTTAAATGCAGCTCTCGAAAGACGTAAACTGCGCTTAAAGCGAAGGAAAGGTATTCAATAAAATCGAAATCACTTAAGTGAACCGGACTTCCTATTCACACTTCTACCTCTTTCTGCTCGCATTAATTCTTGACATCGGAAATGGGCATGCTTACTCGTTTGATAAACAAAATTATTTATTGACCCTCGGACGTATTGACGATTTTAGAGTATCAAGAAATACAATCGGTATTTTATCTGGAGATTTCGATGGAGATCAAATCACCGATATAGCAACTTATGGCGGTTCCCAAGTTAAGTTTGGTCTTTATAAAAACGACTCAATTCTATATCCATCTTCTATACTGTGGTCAAAGCACACAATAATAAGAGCTGCTGCAGAGAAAATAAATCGAGATAAAATCACAGATCTTATTTTGGTTACGAAAAATCCGTTGAGGATTGAAGTATTTTTAGGTAAACGTACTGGAACACATTACTTAGCGTGGGAAAAAGAGATTACTGAACCTTTCGAAAAGATTCTAATCGCTGATTTCAATAACGATAAAAAATCAGATATTATTTTATATGGGAAAAATCAGGTCGGTGCAACTGTATTTTTCGGAGATGGAAATGGTTCTTTTGGATTATCCACGATCGTGTTCCCTGAATATTCATTCAGCTACATGAATGTAACCGATATTCATAATGATAATAT
>JASEHD010000045.1:0-9141 GCA_030019075.1 Bacteroidota bacterium | reverse complement strand
CATTATAGCAGTTAATTGGATCGCTAATGAGGTATTGGTCTTTTCCGGTTTTGGTAAGATGACTTTTAGTGATCCATCGATTCTTAGGTTTTCAACTGAACCAACCCTCCTGGCAATAAGTAATTTTGATTCTGAGACAACAAAAGATTTAATAATTTCAATGCCCGATGAAAATAAATGTCAGACATATCTCAATGATGGCTTCGGCAAATTTAAGCCACATCAAGTTATTAACCTTAAAGGTATGCCAGCTATGATGGATGCAGCAGACATAAACGGTGATGAGAAAAATGATTTAGCGATACTTTCATCGTTAGATGGCAACTTATCTGTTTTACTTAATGATGGAAATGGATCGTTCGTTGAAGATATTTCCTTTTTTGCTGGGCAAGCTCCAATAGCATTTACTTTTTATTTGCCCTCAAAAAATAATCATGTCCATGTCGCTACCTTGGATACTGTCTATAACCGACTTAGGATATTCCATAATGCAAAGTGTCCTTTCACATCATCAAAAGTGCAAAAATTCTCAGCGGGAATAAAACCGACCAGCATATTTGTTTGCGATATTGATCATGATGGTTGGAATGACATTTTGATTGGAAATACCGGCTCAAAAACCCTATCAATATTCAAAAATTATGGGAATGGAAATTTTAAAGGACAGATATCGTTCCAGATGACTTTTCAAATAACTAAGTTAAATTATTTTTCGGAGGATGAAACGACAGCAGTAATTTTAAGTGCAATATCAGAAGAAAATAAAATTGCAGTCATAGAGCTGAATCCGTTTTCTTATGCATATCATACTTATCATTTTCTCACTCAGGGAGAAACTGAGATTCTTCATGTTCAGAAAAATGAAGACCCTCACAGCGGATTAAACATTTTTGTACTTGAGAGAGATAAAATTGCACATCAATGGGCAATCCTTAAATATGAACAAATAAGCAGTAATAGATTTATTCAACGATTCTATCCACTTGACCCTTCATTTTCTGTAATCACAGCTTCGATGAGAAATTATGATGGAGGAAATGATCAACAAGTCGTTCATGTTGCTTTTGACAGGGCAAACAAAAAAGAACATTTGTTACAGACGACATTATCGACATCCCAGACTTCTTTACCTCATTACGAAATATATAGCTTCGATACATCCGAGCCCGTTCATGCTTTTTTACAAGCAGCAGATCTTAATAATGATAATTTAAATGATATAATTCTATATCTTGAAGGAGCTGATAACAGTTTCAATATTTTCATGGGACAAAAAGATACTGTTCAACCGTTTTCAGAAGGCATAAAACAAAAACTTTCGACTTCATCAGTTCAAAACTTTAAGATGAAGAATGTTAATAATGATAATATGTTGGATATCGTTTATATAGATAAAACAACTCGATCACTCAATGTATGTTTTGGGAAAGGTGATGCAACATTTACAACTCCTGTAATGTTTGTGATTGAAAGTGGAATCAGCGATTTTGACGTTGCGGATCTAAATAATGATGGTAAAGCGGAAATTATCTTAATTAATGCTTTAGAAGGATTTATGGAGATAATTTATCCACCTAAGGCGGATTGATTCTTAATGTACTATGTATTTAAAATGCTGACTGGTAAAATTCGAATATGTTTCATTTTGTTATTTATTCTAATGAATACCGCTTTTTCTCAGAAACAGATTGAAAGCATTAATTACCCGGACAAGTTGCTGCTGATCACTGAAATGAGATATCAAGGCGATTATTCATCAATGACGGTTGATCCGTTCGATGTACATGGTAAATGTGGATTGTGGTTATCGTTCGAAATAGCAAGAAATTGGAATCAGTTTTCACCCCTGCAAAAAAATAAATTACAATTACTACTATCACCCAAAGAATTCCACAAAGATACGATAATAGGTTATTTCCACATTTTTTATGACACGACAGATTACAATGAACCGGCGCTTCTTGATGAGTACGGGCAAAGAATACCTAATTCATCGGCAGCATTTGTAGATTCAGTGGGTAAATATTTTAATCAATCGTGGAATTACTTTGTTGACTCACTCGGATATTTACCGCCACCTATGCAGGAAGGGAAACTATATTATATCATTAACATCGAAAATTTAGGATTCTCACTTTACGGTGAGACAATATTTTTAGATTCTGATAGGATTGGTAATTATTTTCCTCCTCGTTATACATCGTATATCAGGATCGACAATGACTTTAAGGATGTTTACAGTAAAGGCATAGCTGGTTTAAAAGTTACAGCAGCACACGAGTTTCATCATGCCGTACAATTGGGTTCGTATGGATTCTGGAATTCTGATTTATACTTCTATGAACTAACTTCCACATGGATGGAAGACGTAGTATTTGATGAGATAAACGATTACTACCAATATCTAAAAAATTCCTGGGGTCAGCCAAAAGGTCAGTTTCGGTATCCTGATATTTCCTTCACCTCCTCATTAAGTGATGTTTCATATAGTCGGGCAATATGGGGGAAGTTCGTTGAGAAACAATATTCCCGAAATGTTATGCGAAGAGCATGGGAAACGATACGTAATCAAAAGCGTACAGTACAAGCACTCGATAGCGCGTTCGTAGAAATTGGAAGTTCGTTTCGTCAAGCTTTTCTTGAGTGGGCTACTTGGAATTTTAATACCGGACCAAACAGCGACTCAGTTAAATATTATACCGAATCCCGACGATATCCGAAGATAATAACACGCCCGACAATCAAATATTCCCATACATTTACATCTTTTACTGATAGTATTCAAGCTATTAGTTCGGTGTATCGTCCCATCTGCATAGTCAATCTACCATCCGATAGTTGTACTATACCCAATATGATGGTTGCTGTCTCAAACCTCGACGTGAATTCTTCAGGTACTTCACAACGATTTCGCTTTACGTATGATATTGCAAACCATGGAGACAACACATTTACCCGGCTTCAAAACGGGATATTCGTACGGTTAAATGCTGAAGGTAAAGATTATTGGAGTAATCAAGAATATGAAATTGATAGTACCACAAACCAGATTCCGTCAATTGTATCTGAAGTAAAGATTTATCCTCACCCTTTTTTCTCAAAAGGCATGAAGCCATTAAATTTCCGATTACCTGCTGCGTCTGAAAAATTTGGAAAGTTGTACATCTATAGCGTTGGTATGGATTTAATCATTGAAAAAGAGGTTGAATTAATCTCGCTCAATTTTGAACCCAAGATAGAATGGAATGGACATGATAGTCGTGGAAATCTGGTGCCAAGCGGTATCTATTTCTATGTAATCACTGTCGATGGGAAAATGTACAATGGTAAATTTGCAGTCATCAGAGAATAAATGAATCAGTTAACTTTTAAAGCTGTCAGTATCGCAAAGACGTTCAACAGGAGAAAAGTTTTTACTGAAATCTCTTTCTCATTAGCGAACAATCAGTCAATTGCAGTCGCTGGTAGAAACGGCTCTGGAAAATCTACTCTGTTAAAAATTCTTGCCGGCGTTCTTTCACCTTCAAAAGGTGAGATCGAAATGAATATCGGAAACAAAACAATTAAACCTGCCGATTATTTTGTACATCTCGGACTTGTATCTCCATATCTTCAATTGTACGATGAATTCACCGGCTGGGAAAACTTAGATATATTCAGAAAAGTTCGCGGCATTAATACACCAGATGAATATTTGAATGAATTGTTAAAGCGAGTCAATCTTTGGGAGCGCAGAAATGATTTCGTCCGAACGTACTCTTCCGGCATGAAGCAGCGATTGAAATATGCTTTCGCTTTAATACATAAGCCGCCAATCCTCCTTCTTGATGAACCAACATCCAACTTAGATACGGAAGGAATTTCAACAGTCTATCAGATTATGGAAGAACAGAAAAAAAATGGTATTCTGATAGTCGCAACAAACGATGCTGAAGATATCAAGCAGTGTGATCAGGTTATTGATTTGAATTTGCAGATTCGCAAAGAAAATAATAAATGACTACCTCTTCTGCAATATCAGCAACTCTGACAATCTTTAAAAAAGATTTACGCTCTGAACTACGCACCCGCTATGCATTGAATGCGTTGATAATGTTCGTCGTTACAACGCTTTCAGTTATTCTCTTTTCAATTGGTAATGAAAGCGTTTCACCTGAGTTACTATCAGGTGTTCTCTGGATTATTATTTTCTTCTCAACAATGTCTGGGCTTTCACGCACATTTGTAAGTGAAGAGGAGAGAGGTACAGTAATGACACTTCATCTAATTGCTCGTCCATTGACAATCTATTTTGGGAAATTACTTTTTAATCTTATTTTGCTTGGTGCATTAAATATATTTACCGTAATCCTATATCTGATTTTTGTTTCAGGATTTGCGGTTGGTAATTATTTGATTTTCAGTGTAACTATTTTCTTAGGCACACTTGGACTTGCCAGTGCATCAACAATCATAGCCGCAATCATAGCAAAAGCAAACACAAAAGGAACGCTTTATCCTGTTCTTTCCTTCCCAATCTTGCTGCCGCTTCTTCTTACAGTCATCAATGCAACAAAACTTTCTGTTGAAGGTGGTGCGTTCACCGATGCGGTAGGCGAGTTTCAAGTATTGATTTCTTATCTCGTAGTCATCACAGCAATCTCATATTTACTATTCGAATATATCTGGAAGGAATAACGGACATTTTGCTCCTGAATCTTAAATTTAGTATCTTGTACCAAGTTATTGATTTATAATAGGTTAAAATCGCTCATAAATGACATTAAAACTGATTTTAGGTATCTGGCTGAGTCTGGTTATCATAGCCGGGATTTCTTTCCCAATAACCGAAAATCCAACGAATTGGTACGATCTGCCCAACGTCCCGGGATTGGAAGATAAGGCACGGATATTATTCTTCCATGTTCCAATGGCTTGGGTTGCAACTTTGGCGTTCATAGTATCGTTGATTTACGGAGTAAAGTTTTTATCTAAGAAGAACATGGATTACGACATAACATCCGCATCTTCTGCCGGCTTAGGATTATTGTTTGCAATACTCGCAACTACGACCGGCTCACTCTGGGCAAAGTTCACGTGGGGTTCATTTTGGAATTGGGACCCACGCCAAACATCCATTTTTGTTTTACTTTTGATTTACGGTGCATACTTCGCGCTTCGGTCTTCGATTGAAGGTGAAGAAAAGCGTGCAACACTTTCATCGGTATATGCGATAATAGCTGGTGTTACGTCTCCATTTTTCATTTTCATTATGCCGCGAATTGTTGAGGGCTTGCATCCAAACGAAGCCATCGTTAGCCAGGGAAAAATATCCATGAATCCAACTATGCTAATTATTTTCCTGTGTTCTATGGCTGGGTTTACTGCATTGTATTTTTGGATTTTAAATATAAAAGTTCGTTTAGAACAGTTCGATTTGAAACATCATCTTAAAGGAGAATAAATGTTTGACTTTCTTACGCAAAATTCAATCTACATTGTGTTGTTGATTGTACTAATGGGGTGGATAGGAATCTTTTTGTACTTGTTACGGTTAGATAAGAAAATAGATAAACTTAAGAAATTGATTAAGGATTAAAATGAATTTGAAAATTATTATCGGTGGGATAGTTATTGTTGCGGCGGTTGTGTTTGGTGCTTTGTCGTTTATGGAATCGAATGTCGAGTACATGGGTTTTGACAAAGCGATATCGAGCAAGAAAAAAGTGCAGGTAAAAGGAGTATGGCTGAAAGATAAAGAATCTTTTTTCGAAGCATCTACAAGACAATTCTCGTTTTACATGAAAGATGAAAGCGGAGTTGAGCAAAAGGTTATCTACGGTGGTGCCAGACCGAATAACTTCGAGATTGCTGATGCGATTGTTGTAAAAGGGAAGTACGAGAACGGCACTTTTAATGCAAGCGAGATTTTAACCAAGTGTCCATCGAAGTATGAAGCAAAACCCGCTACTGGGAATACTGGGATGTAAATATTAGAATAAAGTTTTAAGTAACTTCGGGAGTCGAACTCCCTCAGAACTTGGTAAAAGGGTAAGCGTATGCTTGCCCTTTAATTGTTTTTTAATAGTTGGTTTATTCGCTGATTCTTTCATACGACAAAAAATCCAATATGAAACTGTATACATTAGATAAGGATATTACTAAGCGATATTGGAGATTTTCAAACTTTTATGTAACTTTGTTAAAATGTATAGAAAGAGCAACCAATGATAACCGTTAAAAAGAAACAATATCTTACCGACCAATCAGGGAAAAGGACTGGTGTAATCCTCGATATGAGAACATTTGAAAAGATTGAAGAAGAACTCGATGAACTTGCGTGCATACATGCATACGACAAAGCAAAACCAGACGTAGATGCTGCAATTCAACGAGGCGATTACATGACACTTGACGAATATCTTGCCGAGCGATCTGCGAAGCATAAAGGAAAACGGAATAAGCGACGGAAATGAGCTACCAACTCATCATCCCAAAGCCCGTTCTCAAAGAACTTAATCACCTACCAAGTGAAATTCATGATCGTATCATCGAGAGTTTGAGAAAATTAGAGTATAATCCACGACCTTTTGGGTGTTTAAAACTTAGCGGGCGTAATGCATGGCGAATAAAAGTCGGTGATTACCGGATTATTTATGAAATTGACGATACTGAACAGCGCGTTGTACTTGATACTATAGGGCATCGGAGAGAAATCTATCGAAGATAAAACCCGGTTCAGAGAATACAGGGATGTAAAAATTAGGATAACCTTTTTAGAGTTTCAGTTAATAAAAGGGTAAGCAATGTGCTTGCCCTTTTGTGTTATTAGTTGAAACTTAATATAATTTTATTATATTTTATCAATGAACATTTCAAAGAAATACATTACCAACGGATAGCGAATTGAGGTACCTTATAGAAGGCAATTCGCTGCACTTCACGGAACGGCTGTTTCGTGCAGAGAAACTGCAATGGTCTTTTACCGAAGGACTCCTTCGGAGGATTCCCACAAAAACTGTGTTGAGATATGATTAGCGCTCATTGTCTTCGTTTCGTTGTTGTTGCGATGCTCTTTGTGTGCTCATGTTCCTTGATACGCGAAGGCATCACTTACTATGACCCAACGACATACAAAAATCTTACCGACTTAAAGCCGGAAGTTATCATGTTGTACGAATCGTTTGTGGGCGAATTAATCGACACCGTGTGGATTCACTCAATCAAGTTAAAGCTGGCGCAAATGTATGAATATGAGAGAGGTAAAGGACCAAAGAATAAAGAAACGATGGAGCAGATAGATATAATTCGGAAAATGTTTGAACGCCATTTTCAACAAAGAATGAAAGAAGGGAAATGGAATGAAGAACACTTGTTCAATAATCAGGAAAATATTTCAGATGCGTTCGACATCGCAATTCAAACTGAACGCCTTAAGAATAGGAACGAATAGAAATGCCTGAAACTTGGATTACATTTATCGATGAGCTGAAGGATGAAGCTGGGATTCTTGCTAAGAATGAACTCAAGGACTTAATTTTAGAATCGCTGAAGGATACCGAAGAATTTATTAGGAACCAAGCGCAGAAAGTACAGCGATATCTCAATCAATTGGCTCTTGGCAAAATTACGAAACAGCAATTTGAAGGATATATGGTTGACATAGCAGATCTGACTCGCATGAACGCGCTCAAAATGGAGGTTGCTGCAAAAGCGCGAGCTCAACGACTTGCTGATGGCATTCAGAATTTCATTTTAGATAGACTTCTCAAAGTATTATAGGATATCTGGATTCATTGATGGAAACGGATTACAAGAAGATAGCACAGAAAATAAGGCAGGCAGCAGAGGTTGCGACAAAAACTCCCAAGAATCCTGAAGCTAAACTCCGAGAACTAGTCTCTCCGATTTTTGGAGACTACCTTGTATCCAACCAACTCGATCTCAATTTTATACAACGAGATGAGGTAGTGTAGAGATTGGCTGCGTAATCTTATGGACTTAATGCTTGTAGCGAACTTTTCAGAAATTACATAGAGATATTTTTATTGAAAAACTATGTCGGTAACTAGAACCAAAAATAAAATTGAATTCGTTGAATTGCTTCTTTCTGGGTTTGTGAATTGGGAACACGATGGGAAGGATTACATAGAATACCTAAGAACCGCAAAAGGTGGAGACGAATTCGACATGAGAGATTGGTTCGTTAAGCCAATTTTCGAAATGTTAGGCTACGAGAAGGGTGACTTTAATAATGAACATCCATTATTCTCTGGCAAACCAGATTTTTACATTAAGCCAACAATGTTTCCCCCATTGATCACAGTAGAAACAAAGCCCTCCTCTGCCAATCAAAAAGATTTCTTGGAAGCGCTGACCAAACAATTGTTTCCAGCGATGAAAGAACTCCATACACCAGTGGGAGTTCTGACGAACGGAGTTCGCTTCGAAGTGTACCATCAAGTTGGAAAAATCTATAAGCGAGTAATCGATATAGATTTTAGTGGTTTAATTATTGCTTACAAGAAAAAAGGCATTGGTGTAGTAAGCGATGAGCAGTTTGAAAAAATTATCAAACTTCAATGGCTTAAGAAAAACACACAAGCCATTAAAGATGAAGCTTTTTACCCCCCACCTGATGTTGACATATCAGAATCGACTCAGTTTGAAATGTTGCTTGACGACCTTTCAAGCGTTGTTGAAATGGTTAAGATCGATGTCGAGGAGCGGTTCGATATTTTCTTGAAGGAATATGAAGATTACGAAGAAAGAGCAAAACACCTGCAGGGATACGATTTAATGAGGCTTCAAAAAGAAAAGAAGGATGCAATAAAAGCTAAGAAGTTTTATGAAAAGTGGGCGCAAATAAACAACATTGATCTGAATAAAAGCAACGGAGCAAAAGAAAAATTTATTACAGAAACAATGTACATTTTGGTCAACCGTATTTTACTTATACGAATTGCTGAAGACAAAGAAATTATCAAGCGCAGAATTTCTAACGGTGCTATTAAGGATTACAAGGAATATGTCAAAGAAATTAGGGTAAACTATAGCAAGCTTCTCGATGAAGGTTATCGAACAATTGAAACGGTATACGAACATCTTTTCAAGCGAGATATTTTCGATTGGTATAATCCCGATAGCGAGTTATTAATGAAA
>JASEHD010000044.1 GCA_030019075.1 Bacteroidota bacterium | reverse complement strand
GAAACAAGAAAAACCAGAAGAGATGAATTACACAGATTTACAGCAGTTTATCAAGAACCAACAACGGGCAGGTCATGAAGCTTCCCGGTGGTTGGTTGACTTCTATGGCAAAATTGCGTTCCCGTTCGCGAGCGTCATTGTGATTTTATTTGGAATTCCATTTTCTTCCATCAAACGGAGGGGCGGACTTGGCGTCGAGTTTGGTATCGCGATTGGGATATCATTTCTCTATATGATCTTTCAGCAAATCAGTCAGGCATTCGGATATAATGGAGATCTGAATCCTCTGCTTACTGCGTGGCTTGCAAATATTGTTTTTTTTATAACGGGGCTATTTGTATTGTGGCGGGTACCTAAGTAAACTGACCTGAAAATTTATCCGAAACATCTGAAAAATTGCATAATACCTCTAAAAACTGTCACACTGAGACTTCGGCGTGAGCTCAGTCGAACGCTTGTCGAAGTGTGATATTATGATGAAATGTCTTGGTTCGTCGTTCGGCAAGCTCACGAGGCTCACCATGACATTATTTTTATTTTTCAGATGTCTCTATCTCTTAAAAAGAATATGTGATATTAGCTTGAACGAGAGGAGTATATCCACCGGGTGTGGCTTGAGCTTTCAATGAAACTTCGGCATGAAGAGCTTTATTGTAGCGTGCGGCAGACCATGCTGCATCGAGCGCACTTATTATATGATTTGCAATCATCACCGAGACGAAAGCACCGGCGATTGTGTAATATTTATCAGCTTCATTAAACATTTCACCATACTCGTAAAATTGTTTATTCCCAAGGCGATAGTCCGAGTCATCACCAATTTGTGAATCCCAGCCCTTGCTGAATTGCTTGTACTTTCCAATTAGCTCATAGTATTGCTGCTCAGGAAAATATGGTAAACGGTGTGTGAAACCTTCAGTGCTTCTTCCAATTTCTTCTTCCAACCTATTTAATTTATCCCAATTCAAACTGGAATATGGGGGACCTGCATTTGGATCAGGTATGCCATTCCAAATATCATAATTATTCGGATTTGGGAAATTAGCTAATACCCATTGTGCATACCGGATCGGACTATAATGTTCGTGGGCATAATTTTCGAAAATATCTGTCTGGCGATTACCTTTTTTATTGTATATTATTGCTGTTATCAGAGAGCCAACATCGATACCAAAGAATATTCCTGCTTTAACGTAACTTTCTGAATAAAATTCTCCTGCACCCGGAACTGCGGTTGAAAGCAAACACGCGATCCAAGGAGATTTTTTATTTTTTTTAGATTCATTAAAATCAACCGTCATATTGTTAATAATACTTGATGAAAATTTAGGACTTCCTAAAAAATCAACCGACGTAATTCCCGTTAAGTGAAGCGATGCTCGCTCATCAGCGAATGACCAATTACTGAGGCAAAATAGTACAGCAAAGAGAAATATGTATCTTGTCATTAAAATCCTTTCATTATCAATCGAAATCAAATCCAAATAAAACACCAAAATGGAAAGCCCATTCCTTTCTATAGCTGACATACGTTTTGGTATTATACATAAAGTAATCGAATCGGTCGAAGCCATATGTAGCGTTAACAAAAATACGTGTCGGAAACGCATAATAAGAAAATGCTTCAAGCCGCAATTCAACACCTGCGTCACGTTTAAATTTTTTCCCTTTCAGACTACCACCCGTCCAGGCAGAACCAATATCACCGTAAACAGCACCGTACAGATGATTGAAAATAATATGGAGAAAACGTTTATCAATATCCTGAAGAATCGGGAAACGATAGGTCAGATTCGCCAGAGCATATTCATTCCCGCCAAGCGAGTAGAACGTGTATCCCTTCATTCCCGCTAATCCACCGATGTAGAAATTAAAGAAGTTATCTACAGGCGGACCTAAAATTGAACCCCCTCGAAGCTGTGCCGAAAGCGTATGTTTCCATGCAGGTAATTTTACAAACTCACGCCAATTAAACTCGAGACGATGAAATCGGATTTTCTGATATTTTGGAAGCCAAATACCTTCGGAATTTTCGTACTCACCTGTTGGATTAGATTTGTTGAATTCGTATTCGTATCGGAGCCGAACCTTCCGACCCATGGGATTGATTTCTCGTGTCCTCGATAATTTTATACCATCAAATCGGAATGTTGCAGAAATATTATTACCGATTAAATACAAATCATTGGATGCAGGAATTAAACCTAAGTCTGGACGCTCTGGAAGTAAAAAAGAACCAATAATAGCCGTATATCTGCTGTGTGCATACCGTAACTCCAAATCGAGAATATCACTAAAAATTTTCTGCTTCATGACGATATCGAATTCGAATAAACTATACGATATTCCTATTGAAACCGTATTTTTACCGAGGGTGACGCTGGCATCGTTTGCCTTTCGAGTTATGTTATATACCTCGAGAGAAAGCGCCGGCTCCGCACCCAATTGATAAAAGCCAGGTAATTTACCACGATAATCAAAGATGACAAATAGATCTCGCTCTCCTTTCCGGTTAAATGCGGCACCCGCAAAGAATCCATAGCGATCAAGAACATCGTACGAGTATGCATACAGTCCTAACTTTATTATATCAATTCCCTTATTCTTAGGATTGTAATTGTCAACCCGAACAAAAGGAAATAATGCCAACCCCGTGGATGTATTTTTATACGCTGTCTCTTTCAACGGCGGGAGATGTGTATCGTCATACGAGCTGAGCTTTTGCCAATCAAACTGTTGAACAGAATTATTATTATTGGTGGATGTTAATTTCGTTTCTTGCTGAAAAACGTATTTACTGGGTTTTAGGTATGCACCGGGATTATCAAGCGGTTGGATACTATCAATCATTGCAATCTTGAATCCACTTGAGTTGTAATTTGAGAATGCAATCTGCCCACTCGAATTCACGGCTGGCATGAAGGTACCGCCAAGCACATTCGTTAACTGAGTTGTTGCCTTTGTCGTTAAATTATATTCATATAAATTAAAAATTCCAGTTTGATCAGAGGAATAAATGATACTATTTCCATCAGATGTATATACTGCATTTCGTTCATCATAATCAGTAGCGAGTATAAAAGAAACATCGCCCCCACTGCTTGGTATTGTGGCAATATCACGACCATCTTTGATTGAATAATCAAAGATAATAAATTTTCCATCCGATGACCATTTTGGATTATATAACTGCTCTCCTTGTTCATACTGTGTCAATTGATGAATGTTAGTACCATCAATATTCATCGTGGAAAGATTCATTGTGCCGTCTTTCCCTGAAATAAACGCAATCGCTTTTCCATCGGGAGAAACTGATGGTGCATCTGCACGAAGACCAAATGTTAACTGCTTCTCAATGTTGTGTTCATAATCGTAAATAAAAATATCAGAATACTTCGACCAATGAGCATTATTTCGAGTTAACTTAGCATAAAATATTTTATTACAATACGGTGACCAAGAAATATTCGACCTCACGCCCGCTTTCAATAATCTCTCTGTCTTTGTTTCAACATCATAAAGATAAATAGAAGATGGAGAAAAATAATCCGATTCCTTATTGCTAACGTATGCAATTTTTTTCCCGTCCGGTGAAAATGTTGGATAGAAATTTGCATATCCGATATCTGCAATTGTTCTGCCGGAAACTACGTTATCGTTTACATGTTCGACGCGTTGAGTATAATCATTTACGAGATGATCTTTCCATTCATTGTAAAGCTCTACACCATCTATGCCGATAGCTTTCTCGATTGCACCATCAATAGTTAATGCGGTAAATGTACGAAGATTGTCAGATATTTCGCGCAATTTATTTTCACCATATTGTTCCGCAATATAACGAACGAGGGCGTATCCCGAGTTATATGCAGATTCATTTCCCAAACTTGTTTTTCCAAAAACCGACATTTCATTCCAGGTCAGCATTTTATTTTCGAGAGCATACATTCTAAGAATCATATCACGATGTGCATCCCATGATTCGTAACCAAATTCTTTCCGCATATATTGAGCTACACCTTCTGCAAACCAAACGGGAACAACGAACCCAGATATCGGATAAGATACAATTCCATTTGGATAGCCATAAAGGACATCTGTCCGTCTTTCAGCTTCATACTGCAGCCATTGAAAATATATTGCGGGAACTCTCCGACCAAATTTAAGTGTCGTCTGAATTTGAACCATATGTGTAAATTCATGCGTAATTACATTTCTCAGCCAGTTGTGTGTCCCTCGCAGATCGAAATCGAGCGCTGATGCCCAAATTTCAATTTTATTATCGAAGAAATAAGTTGCACCATTGGAATAATCATCATAATCTTTAATAATGAAACTTACTTTTCCATCTGGTTTATGATTGTAGAGTGTAGTTATTGGCTCGTAAATATCCTCTGCTATTTTTGCTGTTACTTTTGCAGTTCGTTCGGCACCTAAATGATAATGAACATAAAAATGTTCGGTATGAATTGTTCGCCATTCTAACTCTGGATGAAAATAATCTTCCTGTCCAAAAACACTTGAATAATAAAAGAAAAAAATAAAGAATATTGGGATGAAAATTTTCATTTAAACCTATAAAGTAAAGGCAAGATTAGTAACTTGATTTTTTTGCAGATCAACGGTAGGATATTCCGCATAAACCTCTTGTATATGAAATTCAAGTGCAACAGTCGATGATACTCTATAAACGCCATAAAATGTTCCATTTGAGCGATATATATCAAATTGTTCACCTATGGGTAAATTAGTATCCGTGATTGTAAAACGTCCATTGTTGTTTGTTATTGCAGTTATACTTCCATCTAGAACAACTGGTGTCTCTTTAATAATTCTGTTGTTTATGATACACCTGATAAAATATTTCCCACTTGGCATCTGTATCAGGTTTGTATCCTTTCCATCCCACCTAAACCTAGGCAGATAACCGGTTGACCACGTTCCGGAATATAATGTGCGGATGTATTGCGTGCTGTCTCTCCAGACAGAAACATTGATTTCATACCCAAGGGCAGGTAAATAAATCTGCACCGTATCAAGTGGAGTTGATCGAACATAATCATAACGATAGAAGAGTCGCACCATAACACTATCTAATGGGATTCCATTGGATGTCATTACTATCCCGTTAAGCTGATAGCCAACAATATTCTGCACCGACGATGATGGTTCAATTTCACGACAGGAAATAATAATCAAACACAACATAACCGCAGTGCAATGCCAGGAACACCTCATCTCACAACCGCAATTTTAATTATTGCATAGCCGCTTTTTCCAGAACCTTCAGCTTGAATATGAGCATAGTATATCCCGCTCTGGATATTCGAAACATCCCAATCTACAATATCTATATCGCTCCCATTTTCATTGTTAGAGACTTCAAAATTTTTGCCGCCGAAATCGGTTACTAAATCGCCAGCCGCATCAAAGATATTTATTTTTACTTTTGCATTATCACTCAAATAGCAGCGGATGTAAGTCTTAAAACCATCCTCTCTTGTTACTGGATTGGGCCAATTATATGCAAGAGAAACTGGTAAAAATTCATTACTCTTTAGTTTTATTTGCAATATGGTTTCATCTAATCCTGTATTTTGTGCATCGTGCATATATTGGGGCCACGGCTGAATAGGAAGCGATGACATATTTGTTTTCAGGATACCCGTTATCCATGCATACACATGACCATCATCCGATGCAACAGCTAATCCAATCCCAACGCTGTCGGAACTGATTGGAATATAAAATGCCGCTGGTGTCGAGCCACCGTTAACTCCGGCAAGAAGTGGAAAACCGTTTGCCATCCTTCCACTTTTATCGTATGCAACAACTAATCCTTCTTGAGTAACTGCAACAATATCGACGGATCCGTCACCATCAATATCTGCAATGATTGGTGAGGTTAATAGTGGTTTAGTTGAAGGAACAGTTACCGGAAAATTATCAACCACTGCACCGCTCGTATTAATAGCAAAAATTTTATTGCCACTGAACACGATAATATCCTTCTGACCATCACCATCAATATCAGCAATGGCGGGTGAATTGAAAATCTCATTCCCTGTGTAGAAAGGAAAACCATTTGCTATATTCAATCTATCACCTACTAAAAACACCGTTCCATCTTTTGAAGCAAAAGCAATTCGTTTCCCAAGAGACACAGAGATGGTCGCCGAGACAGGAGAGGATACCATTTGTTTTGAGAAGTCTTTTACACGTGGTGTGAATTCTTCCATAAATGGACTAACAATCCTGACCGTACCTCGCGATGAAATGGCAATATAATAAGACGATTGCTTATCCAACAGACTTAAGCCAACAATATCGGTAGTATCAGATCGATCAATTTGAACACTATCGAGTGTAAATCCATTATTCTTAATAAAATATACAAACCCGTGAGATGCACCATATGCAGTGAAAGAATCTGAAACAACCGCATGGGTCATGATAGGTAAAGTCATATTCTTATTAAAAATTAAGTCAGCGATACTATTTTTGTCCAGATCAGAAGCACTCCATGTATACACGATAGGTTGAGAAAGTGGTGAATAGGTTTGAAATCCTCCTACAGAGAAATCAAAATAATTGTCATTATTAATATTACTTAAAGCAATCGAGAATGCCGGAGATTTTTGGGGGAAAATATTTCCATACTGTACCATTAAACCAGATAAATCTCCTGTTTCAAAAATTGGTGCGCCTGTGAATGACCATCCATAAATTTGAGGAGGTCCAACCACCACTGGTTGTACATCGGGTGAAATTGCGCGAACATAATGCCCCGATGTGTTGATTACCAACCCACTTGGACAAGTACCCGAATCAATGCACACCCATGTTGGTGTTATATATTTTATTGAACGAGCATCAAAAGTTTGTTTAACACTTTTCGGAAAACCTGTTAACGGTTTTACCTGCTCATCACCGACTTTAATCCGCGCATTCATTCTTGGACTGCGTTCCGAGAAATTGTTTATATAAATATGGCTGTTCGCTCCGTCGTTACTCATACTGCTCGGATATGATTTTGGTGTGAAGCCCGTTGTGTCGTATTTCCGCAGTGGCGCCTGATTACCTTTATACCAGAAGTCAAATAACCACCCACTGGAACTATATTTCCATGGGGCAAGCCAATCATAAATCTGCCCAATATCCTGTGCGCCATCAGCTTCCATCAAATTTACACCACGGCGATTAGGATCTGCGTTGATTGTGTTGGCTGCAAGATTTGCATCGATTATATTTTCATCGATGTGCCATATCAGAATACCGCCATCGTATAAAATATTTTTCTTCGAATCATACCCGCCCGGTAAACTCCAATCGAATTCATCCACATCAGTAATAACACCATATAAAGCATCCTGATTGTCTTCATTAAAACCGGTAGTGTCGTGCGCCCAGATGTGTACTTCCTCGGAACCGTTATAGAACATTGTAACTCTGGCACTATCCCTGTTCGCATCCCGATTTCGGTTTTCGACAAGGAAATATTCTTTTGCATTAATAAGAACTTTGTAAACAGTATCGACAGAATTATTTAAGCTCACAGCAGGGAAATTATAAATCGAATCGCTTGATGCGATTGTTATCGGTTGAATCCAACCTAAGAAATATTTTTCCCACGCAGAGGGCTCAGGTGGAAAAGCGCCAAACCAACTAAAAATGGATTCACCATCCATCAAGCCGAAGCGACCGATACCGGAACGACCTTCACCTGGATTTTTCGTATCAAACAAATCGGGTAAACCAAGATGACTTCCTACTATTGCTGCAAGTAATCCATTGATGCCGAAATGATACCCTTCAATCGCTTCTGTTTCTGGCAGGATCATGGAGTTCTTAATTGTATCCCTACCTTCATTAATTATGATCCCCTCAAATGCCTGCCCGAAGATTTCCTTCATCCCGCTCAGATTGAGATAAAGGGAAGGTATATCGTTTGGTGTGGGTGTGTATCCGTACAGACTACTAAGATTGATATCTCTTCCAACACCTGCATGAAAAATTAAAAACGCATCGTATTGATCGTATGGAATTGAGTCTCCCCACAGCTTCGTCAACGAATCAACTAACTGCCATGAATCTTTTACGAGGGAACCGAGTTCAACATTCTTTTCATCCCGAAGCGGTGGGCTGTAGTAACCCATTTCGTTTGGAAGTCGGAAAATACTATCGAGCACCGTTCCTGTTACTTTTAGCTTACCGTTCGAGCTTTTTCGAAAATAATTTTCAAGAAATGTTATATGTTTTTGGAAATACTCTTTATTGTGCGGCGGTGCACCGAGATAAGGTTTCGATGGTTTAGAAATATCAAAACTTCCATTCCCGGACGTCAGAGGATCGTTATCTTCTTTAAAGGCGATCATAACAGCTAAAATCCGCACGCTTGTTTCAGGGGCAGCCGTGGAAAATAAA
Organism: Bacteroidota bacterium; assembly: GCA_030019075.1. Classification (GTDB taxonomy): domain Bacteria; phylum Bacteroidota; class Ignavibacteria; order UBA10030; family SZUA-254; genus JASEHD01. The sequence continues at coordinate 13,975 of JASEHD010000044.1, read as the reverse complement.
CTCCTTTTCAGCGGTTCCATCTTCTTGAGGGTGAGCTGATGATTAAAAGAAATCCGTTGAGCTTCTTGTGCGTTTACCCTATCAATAATAAGAAGAACTAAAAAGAATATTAAAATATTTTTATTCATGAGTATGTTCTCTCAAACGGTGAGCAAAAAAATAAAGCACCAATCGTGATACCGATTGGTGCATAATTTACTATTCCCATTCTTCAGTTTCACCACCCCATGAGATAAGGAGTGTGAAGCGCAACGTTTCACTAAGCGGATGATTTTCTTCAATAGCAGAAAGATAACTGAAATCAAAACCATATATATCGTAGCGAATACCTGCACCAAATGTCATAAATTTTCTATTACCATGGTTGGGGTCTTCATAGAAATACCCCCAGCGCAGTGCGAATAGCTTTGGACTTCCATACCAATACTCCAATCCGCCAGCGATCGTAACTTTCTTTAATCCACCCGAACCCCATGACGAAACCAATGATTTAGGTAAATTATCAGTGTATGATTCTTCTGATTTTTGCGTAACAATCCCCGCTGAATCTTTAATTTCATTAATTTGCGGATAGCGACGAACTAACATACGATTAAAATCGATGATGGCAGTAATATTATTATATTCACTTTCTATTACTTTATATCCAAAACCAAGTCTTAGATTTGTCGGTAGAGGGTCCGCTTGTGTTTTTTGGATATATGCTAACCTTGGTCCAAGATTTGAGAGATTAACCCCAATGCTCAATCTATTTTCTATCCAAGGGAGTGATGGTCGCCAGAGTGTTCCAATATCAAAACTGATTGTAGAACCGATACCACGCGCCTGCTTCTGAGATATATCGGGATCGAGTACACTACGAATGAATCGAAGATTAATACCTACACCAAGCTCACTTGCGAGTTTTGTTGAGTACCCACCAGTAATTGCGAATTCATATGCTTTAAAAGTACCTAAATCGTTATTAAACTCATCTCTTCTGTTGAATTCACCAAGGTTTAGATAGATAATACTTCCGGAGATTGTACCGCCCACCTCTTCAAAGTAGCCGCTATATGCAAAATATTCATAAAACAGATCGGAGAGATGAAACTGCGGGAGCCAATTGGAATGTGTTATACTTATCTCATGATATTTTTCAAATGCTAATCCGCCCGGATTCCAATATGACGCCGAGCCGTCATCGGATAGTGCTGCTCCAGCTTCACCCATACCAGCGGCTCGTGCATTTGGTGCTATCAATAAGAATGGCACCGCCGATTCACCTTGTGCATTCATCTTCGCTGGCAATACCAGATACAGCAATGCAAGCACGATAAATGCATGTTTTAACGATTTAATAATTCTCTTGGATTTCATAATAATTACCCTTTTAATAATAAAATAAACTGAATTTCTGTACTAATTTTCTATTTTGTTAATCTTCATAATTTAATTTAGCATCTTTACTTTATAGAAGCAACTCACTCAATTTCGTTTCCCTCGCTTTATTTCAATACACTGAGTTTTCCAAGTGCTTCACTTGTAAATCTTCTATCGTGAGTTTTTGCAATAACTTTGTAGAGATAAACACCATTTGCCAGCGCATCTCGATCTTTATCCAACCCATCCCATAAAATACGGACGCGCTGATCAATTACATTTGAGTGCTTCAGCAATTGTATCAACCGCCCGGCAACAGTATAGATTTTTATTTCAACATCTATGCTTGAAACCTGATTATGCTCAAATGTAAAGTATGTTGACCTTGAAAAGGGATTTGGATAATTGAATACATTCGAGAGCTGTAAACCTGCACCTGTTACGACATTAAACATTGTTTCATCAGTAGAAGGATTATTAAACGAATCCCATGCTCGCAGTCGAAGTTTATGAGTTCCATGTGAAAGCGTGCCGAGTGGGTATTCAATAATCCCTTCCTGATAAGTGTCGTTCTTACTTTTGTAATAATCGGCAAGGTCAATACTTTGCGATTGATCATCCAGCCAGGCTTCAAGCTGATGACCAATACCCGAGCCCGATATATTAATTCCATTAGAATCGCTGAGCTCGGCAATCAAATTTGGAGAAGAGCCAACAACATCCCCAGGACGAAAATTTTTATGATCTATATACAATTTAATAAATGGACCAACAGTATCTTTTATTTCCGTGCTATGGGAACCATTGATTAGAACATCAACATATCCAGCGCCTTCAGATGTTTCGTTCCAAAAATATAAAGTCATTTTCGCCGGCTCATTTCTATATGCAATATCTTTAGGTACAATAAAACTCGAATTTATTCGACCCTGATTTACACTAAGCTCACCTCTGAAGAGAACACTCCCTGATGTTCGATAAGGCATTGATTGGTTGATTTCGGGAGCTACCAGCGTAACTGTTCGCTGTGCATCGTATACAACAAGTTGTGCCTTCCCATTAAAATCAATTATCCCGCCTGTAGCAGTATCCCGGACAGTTGCTGAGATTGCAGCACGTTCCAATGCTCTTAACTGTACAGTTGGTTTTCCCGGTTTCTGATTTATGCTATCGATCGATGCTATTAGTGGTGGAAAAGCGAGATGAAGAGCTGGATCACCCAATAAAAGATATTTTAAATCGTTTAGTCCGCTACGCTGTAATTTTGTTCGATATATAATATCGCCTAATGTTTGTTGCTTAATTTGTCCAAATTGGTTCGTTTCAAGAAGATATCGATAAAGTGTTTTATTAAATTCAAAATTTTCACCTGCATAGACAGCTCTTGAGGCAGAAACCGTAGCTATCGCCCCTGATTTAGGCATCAGCATTAACAATTCTCCACCACTCTGTTCGTTCAACATATCGAAATATGAATAATTACATGTTGCCGTAACAAGGAAAAAATATTTTCCTTTATTCTGCAGCAAAGGAAAATCGGTTTCGCGGACAAATACCCCCTCGTGCGTCCAAACTCGCGGATTACCGTGTCCTGTGTAATTTAATACAAGAGTTCCCTGATTAATAGAATTTATTATTGCATGATTAACCGTTGGTTTTCTTCTGCCCATCGCAGTGATAACGGTAGGATAATCATAAAGATAGATTTTTTTCTTTTCAAACATCGGTTGAACAAGATTAGAAATTTGATCTGCTTGATCGGTATGTAGTAATCGATCGTTCTCTCCCGATGCTTGCAGCCCATCATCAGCTACGAATGTAAAACGCAGTTTCCAAGAATCCTTTTCACCGCGGGTTTCATAATCAATAATTTTTTCAACTACGTCAACCGCTTCCCGAGAAGAACGAACAGGCAAACGTCCGATACCAAGATTGACTTTACCCCCATTGAAGAAGATACCGAAAAAATCATCGCTTGCATACGTGCTGAGATAATTGAATGACTCAACCGATTCCCATGGCGGAATCCAATTGGGATTTGAATTACCATATATCCGCTTATAATCATAATCTCCATCACCAAATAATAATACATATTTTGGAGGCTTTGACCAGTTGAGATAAACATACTTTAGATAATTCCTGATAGCAACCGGGGAAAGCAACCCACCGCTAAACTCATTATAAATCGAATCCACATCGACTATGATCGTCTTGAGCGGAAAGCGGTTCTGGCTCTCTCGATATTCTTTTAAGCGAGCGGCAGCACTCATAAATTCTTTGTGTGCAATAATAACATAATCAGCTTCAACAGGATTCCCGTGTAGATTCTGATTTGGGACTAAGTTCAATTTTTCAGGAGTTTTAAAACCATTTTTACCAACGATATAAATTTCCCTTACACTACCTTCATTAAGTTCAACACCGAATGAGCAGGTTTTATCCGAAATACGGGGATCCGAAAGTTTTAAAACACTATCGAATCGCGACACATCAAAAACAAATATTTCGTTGCTGCTGAAACCACTGACTTTATATTCTGCGATTGCAGTAGTGTCATGCGTATGAAAATGAAATTGATCGTTTTTAGCCCGAAGGTTCTTGTGCCAAAATATTTCGTACCAATCAATATATCCAGTAGCCAACGTTCCCGAGGACGAATAGATGAAAAGGAGCTTACTTGTATTATTCAAAAAATTCATTTGTTTCGTTATAGTGACTGTGGTGGGATTATAACTCGGAGAACGCTGATCGAATGAAATCGATTTAATAACTAATAAAGAATCATTGTCAGATATTGTAAACTGTGATGGACCATTAGAGATAGCACCGATATTAAAAATATATTTTACTGGAAGTGATGAGTTGACCTCTGTGAGCTGGTTTGGATAGGTTGCCCGTCCACTACCATTGAAAGATTCGCCCAACCACTGGATACCAGAATTATGAATATTTAATTTTTCATCTTCTTGGAAAATTTTATCACCGACGGTTGCCGGCCGAAAATAATTTTCCGACTCTGTGTTTGCCAAAGGCATCATTTGTTTAGCTGTTTGTTCATCTCCGAATGTCAACCAGTAAACGTTCTTATCAGCAAAGTGATTGATGTAATGCTGAAAAGATTTTGAGCTTGGTGTGTATTTCCATCCGCGGGTACTTTTACCATAAAATATTATATAATCCGAGCCATCCAAGTTTCTATTATTACCATCATCATATGTATAAACAGCATTCTGGACGAGATCATCGGGATACGGAGTTGAAACATCCATAGGTGTTTCTATTCCACCATTGCCATAAATTTTAATGGTTTTCGGATCTACAGTCGATGGGATTCCGGCATCAAGGAGCATCGTGCCTGTTATTTTGTACATTCCATCATCGTTAATATCAAACCGATACCACGTACCTGTGCTTAGAACACTATTGCGTGGGACAATTTTTTTCATCTGTGGAGCTTCAGCTATAAACATGTCTTCGTTCAATGCGATCCCTTTGACTTCATCAGTTATTCTTTGAGGACTCTCTACCTTTCCAAAGTTTATACGCACAACAATCCGGTTGTACTTTCGGATTGTCCGCTGAGCAGGATTGTATTGAATCGGATTGAGCTGCAAATTTCCCAGGAACATACCTCGCGTTTCTCCAATGTCAACCAACGAGGCAACATACTCAGGGTAGAATCCTGAATAAGAATACATTTCTTCGTCAATGAAATAATTTACGGCATACCCTAATTCATTCTCACTAAAATGTGCGATTGGGGAAAGTAAAACATTTCCAATGTCTTCATATTCGATATTAATGATTTCCAGAGTATTATCCTTTGAGCCGGGGAATCTCAATGATACAAAACGAGATCGGATGTCAGGTACACCAGCTTTTTGATCGGAGGATAAAATACCAGATTCAAAATGATATCGTGTGAAAGCATAGCCTTCAGAAGTAACTTCCAACGGAGTCAGATGAACAGGTATATATTCAACAACGATCCCGCTCGCTTCCGATTGAACAACACGAACATCTTTCGATTGTCCATAAAGTTGTAATCCAAACAAGAGAGCAAGAAGAAAGCTGCTTCCAACTAGAAAAATCCGATTGAAAAACTTTTGTTGGAATATCATACTATAAAATAAAAAACCGAATACCGGAAAAATCCCGACATTCGGTTAAAACACCATTTGTTTAAAATTTTCACGATTGTCAAAGGTTTATCCAAATTTAGCAATTTGATTCAAAAAGAAAACCTGCAAATTTCAGCGCAGGATATTAAAAACCTTTAACAAAAGCGAATAATTTAACCCTAATATTGAATAATTATTATGATTGTAGACTAATATATATAAACTTTTTTTTATTGTCAAGAAATTTGTTGTTTAAAAGCAAAAAAAAATGTAGATTATATAGCAAATCTTAAATTATTCCTCAATATTATATTAGAATTGGGCATGCCAAAACCTATAGGCATTCTTTTTGTGGCGAGCGAAGCAGATCCATTCATTAAAACCGGATGTATTGGAGACCTCGCAGGTAGTCTGCCAAAAAAACTTAAATCGTTCGGACATGATATCCGGGTAATGCTTCCCAATTATGGATCTATTAGCAATAGGCGGTTTCAGATCCACAATCTTCTCAGAATGAAGGATATTGAAGTCCCTGTCGCCTCAACTATGGAACATGCATATGTTAGGTCATCTTACCTTAGCAGTGAAAATTTTAAGGTGCTTGTTTACTTCCTTGCAAATGACAGATTTTTCAGCCGAGAAGGTCTTTATTTTCATCCCGAAACAAAAAAATATTTTATTGACAATGATGAACGGTTCATATTTTTTTGCCGCGGGGTGTTAGAAACGTTGAAACGTCTGCAGTGGCAGCCCGACATTATCCATTGCAACGATTGGCAGTGCGGACTTATCCCTGCATATCTAAAGACTCTGTATAAAGATGATCCTTACTATAAGAATATGAAGACTGTCTTCACGGTTTACAGTATGGCATATTACGCTTCGTTTCCGAACAGCTCATTTAAGAAAACAGGTTTGCCGCTCAATTTGTTCAACGGTAACGGTTCGGATTCTGAACGCTTGAATTTTCTGAATGTCGGACTGACCTTTGCAGATGTTGTTACAACATTTGGTAATAAAGCAAAAAGGGGAATCGTGAAGTCGCCGGATGATGACATGGAAAAAATATTAAATTCTCGTAAGAACCTCATCGTAGCAATGAATTCCAATAATTATGCGGATCAGGAAAACATTGCTCACAAACTTGTCGAGATCTATCGCAACTTGGCGAAAAACAACGGATGAACGATATTGGCATTTTTCTCGATCGTGATGGAACCATTAATCACGAAGTAGATTTTCTACACTCCCCCACCGACTTGAATCTACTGCCCAGATCTGCAAACGCAATCCATGAAGCGAATATGCAGGGATGGAAGGTATTCATTATTACCAATCAATCCGGGATAGCACGCGGAATTCTTACTGAAGATCAGCTCTTAGTAATTCACCGAACTCTTGGGCAAGAGCTTCTAAAATATAATGCAAAGCTTGACGCGATTTATTATTGTCCGCATCACCCTGACATTGGTGAACCACCGTTCCGAAAGGAGTGCGAGTGTAGAAAACCGAAGATTGGGATGCTGGAAAAAGCCGCCGCAGAATACAATATCAATCTAAAAAATTCGTTTGTTATCGGTGATAAGATGATCGACGTACAAACGGGAAAAAACAGCGGGGTAACCTCGATTCTTGTTCTTACCGGATATGGTAAAACCGAGTTAGAGCTTTGCCGCAAACAAAATGTTCTACCCGATTTTATCGCCAACAATCTCTACGATGCTATCCAATTTGTTCGAAGAACAGTCCAAAACGAAATTCCAATTTCCATGAAAACCTGAAAATCATTATGAAATATTTCATATCTTCTATCTTCTATGTAACATTCATCATTTCAATAATCGGATGCAGCGACGATCCAAGCGAGCTCGGACTTGGCTTAATCTCCCCGGAAGATACCTTGAAGCTAACATCAATTGTTACGAAAGCAACAAAGGATTCAACATTCCTATACAGAATTACCGGAGCATCAAGGTTGATGATTGGAAATTATTCGAATACAGAAATAAACTCTTCTATCCATGCCCGCGGATTAATTCAATTCACTGGATTTAAGAACATCCCCGAAAATTCAATAATCGAATCTGCCGTTATCAATACACCAATTAATTATACATTAGGGGATTCCTCACATCTGATGGTGATTGAGACTTATGAAATACTTCGCTCATGGAATAAGGATTCTTTTATTTGGGATAGTGTCGACAACAATTTCTACAATAGTACACCAGATTCGGCTTTTCTTCTAAGAATAAGTGAAACTGACACTGCCATACTACGAATTGATAAGCTCGTCCGCAAATGGGTTAAAAATCGGGATAGTTCACAATATGGTATTATATTAGTACCGCAGAGAGAACGACTGAGTCGATCAGATAGAGGAATTATTATTGGCACCAATAATCCATCACTTTTAACAGTTACTTATCGTGATTCGGCGGATAGTGTTAGAATATTTGAGACCACAGTAACACAGCAAAGTTATATAGCAGATGGAACTCCACCCTCAGCTTCTGAACGATTATTTCTTCAAGCAGGAATTGGTTACCGCGGTTTAATACGTTTCGATTCCCTCAACATTCCAGCACGGGTAAGCATTTCTGACGCTAAACTTGAATTATTGTTAGATAATAGTCTACCCAATAAGAATTCCATCGCTCGTGATTCAATTCTTGTTCATCTCCTCCGAAAGAATTCTTATCCATATGATTCCCTTGCATGGTCAACATTTTGTAAAAGGAGTGATAAAGATAGCAATACCTACATTGCCGATATCAGAACAATTGTTCAACAATGGATACTTGGAGCACCAAACTACGGTATAGTAATCAGACCATACGGTGAATCATCAACCTTTGACCGTTTCGCTCTGCATGGTGTTTCTGCTCCAGAAATACTTCGACCAAAACTTACAATCACATATACGGAGCTGCCATAATGAAATCGATTCGAAACACATTTCTTCCAATCATTTCACTTTTTTTGTTTGTCTCACTCGTGACCAGAGTGCAAGCTGGAAACGGTGGATCAGGTTATTCCCGATATGGACTTGGCGATATTAATCATTTCGCCTCGAGCCGCTTCAGTGGGATGGGCGGAGCTTCTATTGGATCGTTGTCTAACAATTCAATAAATCAATTTAATCCCGCCGCGTGGTCTTCATTAAATCGTACTCGATATGAGGTCAGTCTTACTTATCAAGGTTTTACCTCAACAGACTGGCAAAAATCGGCATACTTAAGCGAAACATTTTTCAATGGCTTTATGATCACGCTCCCGATTTTACCGAGAAATGGGATGACTCTTGGATTGGGTGTAACCCCTTTCAGTAGAATAAATTACCACGTTATTATGCCTGGTTCGTTCAACGACCTCCAATATAGATCAGAATATATTGGAACTGGTGGACTTTCCCGCGGTCGCCTGGGCTTATCAGGAATAATTTTTACCAACTTACATCTCGGGATTGAATTTAATTATCTTTTCGGAACATCCAATTATACAACAAAGCAAAAATTCGATAGCTCAATTTACAGCGATGCAGAAGTATTACGCTCCTCTGATCTTAAAGGAGTTAATCTGACCTTCGGTGCAATATACAGTGGATTTAAAAATTTATTTAATATCACTAACATTAAATCCTTCAATGCTGGTTTGATTTTTACAACTTCATCGTCATTAACTTCTCAGGAAGAAAAGCTTTACACGTTTTATACACCATTTATTACTTCCTTCGATACATTAACATCGCAAGTAAAAAATATTGATTTCCCATTTAGTTTTGGATTCGGTCTTTCTTTATCAACCGAACGGATTTTGCTTGTAACCGATTTCCATTTCCAAAATTGGGGAAGTTATAAAGTCAACGGAATATCCGTACCTGAACTGCGAAACAGTTACCGACTTGGCTTTGGTGGAGAACTTCTGCCCAAAAAAGAACCTTCGGCAACATTATTTAGAATGATTACGTACAGATTAGGATTTTTCTTTAACGCCACGTCTTTCCAGATTAAAACCGAACCAGTTGATGAGATTGGAATAACCGGTGGGATAGGAATTCCGATTTTTGGTGATACTCGTATTGATGTGGGTTTAGAATATAGCTACCGTGGAACAACCCTGCAACAGCTTCAGCAAGATAATATAATAAGGATAAATATAACATTAAGCGGGAGTGAATTATGGTTCGAACGACCTGAACGTGATTGAGGAATGATTGACCTATGATTGCAGTCGGCGCTGACCATGCAGGTTATGAATACAAAGAGAAAATTAAAGAACTATTGAAAACGATGAAAATCGAATTTCAAGATTTTGGAACTTCCTCTACTGAATCTGCTGATTATCCCGATTTCGCTCATAAAGTTGCCGAATTTGTCGCTTCAGGAAAAGCTGAGTATGGAATATTAATATGCGGTACAGGTATCGGAATGTCAATCACTGCAAATAAACATAAGGGTATTCGTGCAAGTAATGTCGAATCTATCGAAGCCGCCAAATTAGCAAGGGCGCATAACAACGCTAATATTCTTGCAATTGGAGCAAGATTGACACCGTGGAAGACAGTTGAAGAAATTATCAAAGTCTTTCTCTCAACAAAGTTTGAAGGCGGCAGGCATCAAAAGCGGGTGGAGAAAATTCATTCATTAACAAATCTGTAAAATTAAATAAAATGACCAGAGCAATTCTATGATTAATCTGCTTAATAGAGACCCGGAAATTTATACTGCTATTAAAAACGAAGTGGGACGACAAAATAATAAGTTAGAACTTATTGCCTCAGAGAATTTTGTCAGCAGGACTGTGCTTGAAGCATTAGGATCTGTTATGACAAATAAATATGCTGAAGGTTATCCGGGAAAACGATACTACGGCGGGTGTGAATTCGTTGATGTTGCAGAAGACCTTGCGAGGGATCGAGCTAAGAAATTATTCGGTGCAGAATATGCAAACGTTCAGCCGCATTCCGGTTCACAAGCAAATATGGCTGTGTATTTCACCTTCGTTAAACCGGGCGACAAAGTGTTGGGTATGAATCTCTCGCATGGAGGTCATCTAACTCATGGCTCATCCGTAAATTTCTCCGGACAACTCTATAACTTCGTCTCTTATGGAGTGAAAAAAGAAACGGGTTACATCGATCTTAACGAAGTCGAAACTGTTACAACACGTGAAAAACCAAAGATGATCACAGTCGGTGCAAGCGCTTACTCTCGCAATATTGATTATCAAGCATTCCGACAGATTGCCGATAAGATTGGTGCATTTTTATTTGCCGACATTGCACATCCGGCGGGATTGATAGCAAAGAAATTATTGAACGATCCTCTTCCTCATTGTCACGTTGTTACATCCACTACACACAAGACACTTCGTGGTCCGCGCGGTGGTTTAATATTGATTGGAAAAGATTACGAAAATCCATTTGGGGTCGTCGCTCCGAAATCAGGAAGAAAGAAAATGATGTCGGAACTTATCGACTCGATGGTTATCCCCGGTATTCAGGGTGGACCGTTAATGCACGTGATTGCAGCGAAGGCGGTTGGATTTCTTGAAAATCTACAGCCAGAGTTTGAAACCTATGCAAAGCAAGTTATAAAAAACGCACAAGCACTTGCAAAGAAATTGACAGGGCTTGGTTATTATATCATATCAAACGGAACGGATAATCATTTGATGCTTATCGACTTGCGGAACAAAAATCTAACCGGCAAAGAAGCGCAGGAAGCGCTTGATCCGGCAGGTATCACGGTCAATAAAAACGGTGTCCCATTCGACGATAAGAGTCCTTTAATTACGAGCGGTATTCGTATTGGTACACCCGCTGTTACGACACGTGGTATGAAAGAACCTGAGATGGAAATTATCGGTGAAATGATTGATGAAGTTCTGAAAAACATTGGGAACACAAATGTTTATAAAGATGTTGAGAAGAAAGTAAAAATATTGTGCGAAAAATTTCCACTCTACCCGGATTTAATGAAGTGATTCACATTTCCGGTAATAACGGAATTGAATCTCATGTTTAAAAAAGAAAAGCCGGTTAAGGAACTTCCGGGATTCTCTGATGAATCTATCTCCAATGAAAGGGAAATGACTTTCCTCGATCACCTCGAAGAATTACGCTGGCGCATCGTCAAAATTATAATCGGACTCATTGTTGCAACGGGTATCTGTGGTATTTTTTCCGATTGGATCGTAAACACAGCGATTATCCGCCCGAGCCAGCTTACCAATCCACCACTATCCCTTATTAATACAATTCCATACGGACAGATTACTTTCTATATGATTGTAATTCTCATGTCGGGTATCATTTTAAGTTCTCCATGGATTCTATATCAATTTTGGAAGTTTATACAACCGGGATTACTTGAGAGGGAGCGCCAATACATTTCGGGTATTGTGTTTTTTACAACAATTTGTTTCTTAGCCGGTGTTGCGTTTGCATATTTCATAATGCTGCCATACATGCTTCAGTTCTTTGCAGTATTTGGAACGCAAGGCATTCAAAACATGATTTCAATCCATGAATATGTTAGCTTTGTTCTACAATTGATTTTGATTTCCGGATTGATTTTTGAGCTACCGATGGTTTCTTATTTTCTTGCACGCCTCGGAATCCTTACGCCAAAATTTATGCGTAAGTATCGCCGTCATGCTATCGTAGCTATCTTAATTATTGCAGCAATTGTAACACCGACGACCGATCCGTTTACAATGGGAGTTTTTGCGTTACCGATGATGTTATTGTATGAGATGAGTATATTTATTGCGGGTATTGCAAAAAGGAAGAGAGAAGCAGTTGAATTTGCAGGATAACTATTTAACCTAAATTTAAAATGGATTTAAAAGTAATTACACAACCGATACAAGAAGAGCTTGAAATATTCGACAATCATTTTCGCAATGCCATGCGTTCAAAAGTAGCGTTTGTTGATATGATTGCAAGATATATCGTAAAGCAAAAAGGAAAACGAATCCGACCGGCGCTTGTGCTTCTTACCGCTAAAGCGTGCAGGGATGTAAACGATAGCACTTACCGGGGCGCATCACTTGTTGAAATCCTTCATACCGCAACACTTATCCACGATGACGTTGTTGACGATGCCGATACGAGACGCGGCTTTCCATCCATCAAGGCCATATGGAAAAAGAAGATTGCGGTTCTGATGGGCGATTACATGCTGGCAAAGGGATTGCTTTTATCCCTGGACAATAATGATTTCCAATTTCTAAAGATTACTTCTGATGCCGTTCGACGAATGAGTGAAGCTGAGATTTTACAAATTAAGAAAAGTAAAGACCTCGACATTGATGAGCCAACGTATCTGAAAATTATCTCAGATAAAACTGCATCGCTTTTTGGCACTTGCTGCGAAATAGGAGCAGCGAGCGCCATACCGGACGAGAAAATCCATCAAGGGATGAGAACTTATGGTGAAAATCTCGGTATGGTTTTTCAGATTCGGGATGACCTGCTTGATTATACCGGCAGAAAAAGCATTACCGGAAAACCGACCGGTTTAGATTTGAAGGAGAAGAAACTCACACTGCCGCTGATTCACTCACTCAGTAAAGCGCCAAGAAACCAATCGAAAGAAATCATCCGTATTATCAAAGATGGCGGGAAGAAAAAAGATCTTCAGCTGGTTGTTGAGTTTGCTCATAAGTTCGGCGGGATTGATTACACAATTAAAAAAGCGGAAGAGTATTCCACCTTTGCACTTGAAGCTTTACAGATACTTCCGCCTTCACCCGCTAAAGATTCACTCACACAGTTTGTTGGGTTTGTCATGGGGAGAAGTAAGTAAAAGCAAAGTGCGATTCACTTTCAAGGTAGAATCTTACCTGTAGGTGAGTCGCACTTATGATTCCACAAAAATATTTCACTATCTGATAAGCACCAATTTCATCACTTGACTGAACGACCTATCCGGATTAGCAACACTCACAGCATCCAACCGGTATATGTACAAACAGCTTGATAAACTGTTGGCATTCCATTCCAATGATTTGTAACCAGCGGATTGTACCTCGTCAGCTAGTATTACTACAACTTGCCCGAGTAGATTATACACCTTCAAGGTTACTCTACTTTCCAAAGGTAATTGGTACTTGATTGTTGTCGTGGGATTAAATGGATTCGGATAGTTTTGGTATAGGGCGAAATCTTTCGGAATTGCAATTTCTTGTTTTTTATCGTCGCTTTGAGGCGGCGGAGGAGGCAAATCAGAATCGGGTTTGATGATAATATTGGCTTTTGAAAGTTTTTGGCTTCCAGCGGCTTTTAAAATCAATTTACCCACCTGATTTGTTTTTATCCAATAACCAATTCCAGGGAAAACAGTATCAGTTGTTTTGTATCTGCTTTCGTCAGTATTATACTCAAAGAAATAAGACACAATAAGATTCGGCGGTTCGCTTGTTATTAAAGCTATGGGAACCGGTTCGGAAATACCGCCGATCATGTTCCAGCCCGGGCTAAC
>JASEHD010000043.1 GCA_030019075.1 Bacteroidota bacterium | reverse complement strand
ACCACCGGTAGCCCTTTTATTCAAATCTATTATCTAAAAAACGGTCAACTTGAGAACCTTTACTGAAAACCATATCCACCTCATCTATTATCCCGGTATAGTTACATGATGCCCGCCGTATTACATACGTAGCACCATTATATGCGAGATCTTCAAAAGTTATGGTAGATACTCCGTTACAAAGAGTTCTGTTACCAGTGTATTGGGTTCCTGATACACTGAAAGTGATGTAAGAATTACTCACATTATTCCACGTGTCAATTGCACGTTGAATTGCATCTTTTAAAGTAGCAAAGGGTATTGGATTTCCGTCCTTGTCCACCGCTCCGATAGGATTTAATTGAAAATTTATCGTCGTACCTTTTAATGGTCCGTAAAATCCCGGGTTGATGATAGAAAATTCCCCTCCAAGTCTTTCATCATATTGTTGGGAATCTTGGATGCCTTTTCTGGCTGGGAATATAATACGGTTACTTCTCAAATGAAATACATCTTTAATTTGTTGCTTAAAATCTGCAACCGATGTTTTACTTTTTTCAATGGTATTTCCGGTAATCGAAAATTTCCCATAGCCCCCTCCGTTTAAAAACCATGAGTAATCTCCAGATTTTGTAAGCAATAAAATAACGTTTTCACCTTCTATGAATTTTGGCTGTATCCAAGCAATATCAGGATAGAAATTTGTTGGATACTTGAGCAGAACCTCATTTTTTACGTGCTTGCCAGCAATGATGTCATCAACTGCAATTCGTACCACATGATTTACCACGTTGTATTCATCTTTCTCTTCACTAAATTTTACAACTTGACCCTCGATGATTAAATCTGATTTTCTTACCTGGTTAACGGGGTCATCGTCAAAATTGCTTGCTTGTAGAGATGCCGTTGAAATAAAAAAGGATAATAAAGTTACAGCAAAGTATTTCAATATGGATATGTTCGTTTTCATATTGAATCTCCAAATAAAGTTATAAATTAGTTAATTAATGTTTAGTTTACGTTAAACAAAACTCGCTTGTATGATAAAAATATCATAAAAGTAATATCTCTCGGTAGAGAATATTTTTGGGATCATTGCTGCAAGGTCATTTCTATCCATGAATCATGAATGCAAGCTAGCTTCCTTTTCCTATTTCATTAACAAAAGTTTTCTTGTCTGTGTCGATCTCCCCGCTTGCAGCCGAACAAGATAGAACCCGCTTGCCCTACTCCAAGCATTCCATGATACTCGGTGCACACCCGCATGAAGATGCTCATTAACAAGTACGGACACCTCAACACCAAGGATATCGTACACCCTCAGAGTCATATACTCTGCGTGCGGTAGAGAGAACTCTATCGTGGTACTTGGATTGAAAGGATTAGGGTAATTCTGCTTAAGGTAAAGTACACTGACATGTTCTTTGCTCTGATTTTCAAATGATGTCGTGGATTGAACACTGCGAAAAACACCTTTATTTGTTCCAATGTAAAGATAGCCAAGTGGATCAATAGTAATACATGAAACAGTTGTATCTGTCAATCCTGTATTCATTGCAATCCAGTGATCGCCGTTGTCAGTTGACTCGAAAACACCGCCGAGTGTGGCGATGAATAGATCCCCATCAGATTTTATTATGAATGATCTGACATTTCGCTGGTGCCAGGTGGATAACCCTTCATTGATCTCTGTCCACGTAGCGCCGGTGTCAATTGATCGGTACATACCATTCCCATATGTTCCTGCGAAAATCCAACCCTGGCGATCTTCTTTAAGAGATGACACTGTGTAATTATAAAGCCCATCTAAAGTAAGCCAAGTACGACCATTATCTGTTGAGCTGCGAAGCCCACCGTAAAAAAACCATTGATTCGGTGGAGGTTTATCGACATACACGTCTATCCATATGCTGCCAACGAAGAGATTTCCGGAAGAATGCTGAAAAATAGAAAGAGATAGAGTACTATCAAGGCCGTTGTTGATATTTGTCCAGTGATCTCCATTATCCATTGAATGGTAAATCAAGCCACCGATGTAGTCTTCAAAGTCTAAAACACCAGTAAAGAGGTCTCCATTTGGAGCCGCACAAATCGAAAACACATAGTCATTTCGGAAATCCATATCCGACCACGATTCCCCGTAATCTGTGGAGTTTGAAGGGCCGGCGAAAATGAAATCGTTGCTGTTTACAGCAAGTGCTTCTACTCTCGCAGGATAGTTTTTTACGTTAATCCAATTTTCCCCCCTATCGGTTGAACGGTAAACTCCGCTATCTCCCGTCCCTGTAAAGATGTGACCATGCGAATTAGTCGTAATAGAGAAGATATCATGATTGCTTAATCCAGCCTGTTTCCAAAAATCAGTTTGTGAGTTAACTTGCTGGTTCATTTGTGCATATACTGGCAGCACTACAAAAAAACATAGAGTGAAATAAATATTGATGACCTGTTTCACTTGATTATTCCTTCAAAATTATGTTGACTACCCTTTATTGATTAAAACAACACACCCTATCCATTACTCTCAATTTTATTGAGAATAAGAAATAGGGTGTTGTGTTTGTGTGTTCATAAATAATCTCTATTTGAACTAACACTATATAATGATTATTCTAATAAAAGTCAATCACAAAATTTGTGATTTTTTTGTAGCATTTACTGCTACAGCAAATTTTTTAAAAAATTAAGGGATTTTAGCTTATATGAATAAAGAAAATATCGAAATTATCTACTGAGCCATAGAATCCTTCTCTTTGCTCATCCCACACAGATCACCGCTAATTGTTCATCCCTCTCAGGTAAGTATTCACATCAAACTCGTATAAAATTTGCTAAATTATCAAAAGATTGCTCAGTTGTCCCCGTTGGAAGTGGATTTTAAATAAGACTTTCCGAGCATACCTGCTTCGGGAGTCGACTTGTCCGCCGTCTTTCCCGCTCGACTGATATCTGTCGGGCTGGTTGGCGGAACTCCCTCCCAGATATTGAGAAATTTTATAAATATAATTATATTTTATTACTTAAAATAATTATGAGGTACTTATGAAAAAATACATTATTATTCTTGTTATTTGCTTTAATGCAAATCTTTTTTCACAAAGCGGCTGGTTTTGGCAAAATCCACTACCACAAGGAAATCATTTAGAATCTATTTATTTCACAGACAGCAATACTGGCTGTGGGGTTGGATATGCTGGTACAATTTTTAAGACAACAGATGGCGGAACAAATTGGACTTCTCAGTCTAGCGGAACGACCAATAATTTGCGCTCAGTATATTTCACAGACAGTAATACCGGCTGGGCGGTTGGAGCTGATGGCACAATCTTGAAGACAACCACAGGAGGAGAAGTAACTTCAGTAAAAGATATGAATAGTACTGAATTACCAAATAAGTTTATACTCTCCCAGAACTACCCGAATCCATTTAATCCAATAACTACCATTAGCTATACACTACCAACGAGTGGTAATGTGAAAATAAATATTTATAACTTAAACGGAAAGTTAGTAAGAAAATTATTGAATGAAAACAAATCAGCCGGCACTCACTCGAGTAATTGGGATGGTCGAGACAATCATAGTAATATGGTATCCTCGGGAACATATTTCTATCAAATACAGATAGGAGATATCGTCAATGCGAAGAGAATGATATTAGTAAAGTAAAGACCAGCATTTGTTGCCACTGTAAACCATTCCTAGATTTTATTCTAACGGAGTAATAACAATATCACCGCCCGAAGTTTCTAATCGAATCATGTTGCCACCTCCGCCAATTTTTCCTTTCATACTTCCATCTTTGATTTTACCTGAGAATTCTAAATCACAACTCACATCGCCGCCAGATGTTTCTGCCCTGACATCTGCTGTTATCGTTTTAGGCAGCTCTACAGTAATATTCCCACCAGAAGTTGATAGATCGATGCCCATGTTTGATATAGCAGAAGCATAGATATTTCCTCCGGATGTCGAGGCATTTAATTTCCCGTCAATATTTTTTAACTCGATATTTCCGCCAGATGTTTCTAAAAATAATTTACCAGATGCTTGTTTTACTACTACATTCCCTCCAGAGGTTTCCATCCTGATATCACCATCCACATTTAGTATTTCAATGTTTCCTCCCGATGTTTCTCCGTTGATATTTCCATTAACATTCGTTACAGTAATATTCCCACCTGAAGTTTGTATATCGAGATTAAAATTATTCGGGATTTTAATATCGAACTGAACATCAAGCCAATCAGTTTGAAATAGATTTATATGACGTCGTTTGTAATTTCCCTTTATTTTCACCGTATTTCCATCCTGATCAAATTTGATATTGTATTTTTTAATCTGTTCGTCAGATCCTTCGACATATATCTGAACTGATACTTCATGAACGTCGCCACCCGTAACTGAGATGTTACCAATATCAGCGTCTATTATCAACTTACCATCCGGTTGAACATTAAATGTTTGTTCATATTTTTTATCGGCATCAATACTGCTCCAATTATCACATACATTTCCCGTTTTTGTACGCACCGAAAATGCGATCATAGCCGCACCAAATAGCACAGCAAATGCGATTAGAATTATTATCTTCGTTCCGACACTCATAGTTTTAGACATAACTGTTTCTCCTATCTATATGAAACTTTTTGATTGATTAAACGATTCGTCATCTAAAAAGTTACAGTATCAAGTCATTGGAATTCATGTAATATTTTGTTAGATTTTTCTATCCATTATATAGAAAGTATCCATGAATCATATTTTATTTCTAATTCTGTTAATTCCATTCATAACGAGCTGTACAAAAAATCAATCGAGGCAAGATAACCATCAACCCCGAACGAAAAGGATAGCTGAGGAGATGAATATTCCAAAATTCGATGGTATACAAGCTTTTGCCTATTTGAAATCACAAACTGATTTTGGCGCACGTGTACCGGGGTCAGACGCACATAAAAAATGTTTAAATTATCTCCACTTGGAATTGCAAAAATATGCCGACGGTGTAACTCTCCAGCCATTCAAACATATCGGTTACTCAACTGAAACTATTCAGATGACAAATATTATTGCATCTTTCAATTTAAAAGCGACCACCCGTATCCTTCTATTGGCACATTGGGATTGCCGGCCGTTTGCTGATCAAGACCCTAATCCTAAAAACCAAACTAAACCAGTGCTTGGAGCGAATGATGCTGCCAGTGGTGTTGCAGTTCTTCTGGAAATTGCCCGCCATCTCAAACAAACCCCTCCAAAAGTTGGTGTTGATATTCTTTTTACTGACGGTGAAGATTATGGGAAAGAAGGTGATTTAAAAAATTATCTTCTCGGTGCAAAATATTTTTCAAAAAATCTTCCGCAAGGATTTAAACCCGTATTCGGAATTCTCCTCGATATGGTTGGCGACAGCCAGCTTGAAATATTAAAAGAACCGTATTCAATTAAATATGCACCTGATATCGTCGAACTTGTATGGTCAACAGCTAAAAAATTAAATATATATCAATTCGTTGATGATGTCCGCCAATATGGTGTGATAGACGATCATCTTCCTCTGAATGAAGTTGGCATAAAAACAATCAACATAATCGATTTTGCTTACCCGGATGAATCAAATAGCTATTGGCATACGATGGAAGATACGCCTGATAAATGCAGCCCTGAAAGTCTTGAGGCAGTTGGAAAAGTGATTTTGCATGTGATTTATAATTATCAAATAGAATAAATTGAAAACATATATCGAAATATCCATATCAGCAAATGAGCTACAACGCGAAATGCTGTTACCAACCATGATTGAACTCGGATGTGAAGGTTTTCAAGAAACAGATATTTCTCTTTTATGTTATATAAATAAAAATCGTTGGACTGATGACAAGATTCAAATACTCAAAGCTGATTTGGAAAATATCCTACAGACGATATCAGTCAATTCGGTTATTCAATTCAGAGAGATCAAAGAAGAAAATTGGAATGAACAGTGGGAAAAAACAATCCAACCAATCGAGGTTGGCAGCAAGTTAGTGATTAAACCATCATGGTGTGATTATGAAAATCGAGATGACCGAATCGTAATTCAGATTGATCCGAAGATGTCTTTTGGAACTGGTTACCATGAAACAACGCGATTAACTCTGATGCTTCTTGAAAAATATCTTGATGTTGGATGTAAGATGTTAGATGTCGGCACGGGAACGGGCATATTGGCAATTTCAGCTATTAAACTTGGGGCTGCCTCTGCTATCGGAACAGATATAGATGAATGGTCGATTGAAAATGCAACCGAGAATGTGATGGCAAACAGTGTAGTGGATAAGGTGAACATCAAAGATGGAAACACGGAAGAGTATCCTTCAGCAGGTTTTAACATCATAACAGCAAATTTAACACTCAACACAAATATTGATTTGCTCAGTGAATTTAAACGACTACTTTGTTGGAACGGCAAGCTTTTACTTTCCGGTTTGCTTGATGTTGATATAGAAACTATGAAGCGGGAGCTTGCGGCTTCAGAATTTAATATCCTCGAGACTTTTTCAGAAAATGAGTGGATAGCGATCGCCGCGCAGAAGTCCACATGAGAATCGCTTCGGTTGACATAGGTACAAATGCCATACTTCTTTTGATTGCTGATATTGATAATACGGGCAATATTCAAACTATCGAACATCAGCAGCGTTTTCCCCGACTTGGAAAAGAAGTTAATGATAAATACCTCATATCAACAACAGCTTTTAAAGGTGTTACTAAGGTTCTGAATGAATACAAAACGCTCGCTGAGAAATTTAAAGCAGATATAATCACGGCTTGTGCTACAAGTGCTGTAAGAGATTCCTTGAATAAGTATGAATTCATCACCCACCTGAAAAAAACGACCGGTATAAATATCGATATTATCTCGGGTGAAGATGAAGCTTTGTTGACCTTTAAAGGAGCTGTAAGTGGATTACAAAAAGGTAATTACCAACCTATGGTTGTCGATATCGGCGGCGGAAGCACTGAATTATCTTTTTATGAGGATGATGCTTTCATCAGCTACAGCTTCCAAATAGGCGCGGTGCGTTTGACCGAGCATTTTTTAAACCATAATCCACCTACGAACGAAGAAATTGAAACGGTAAGAAAAGCAATAGATAATAAATTCAGAAAAATAAAACAGAATAATTTATCTTCCTATTCATTGGTAGGTGTTGCTGGAACAACAACAACGCTTGCTTGCCTTGATCAGAATTTAATGGAATTTGATGTCAAACGAGTAAGCGGTTATAAACTTACCTACGAAAGTGTTGACGGGTGGTTTAATAAACTCATTCGATTGTCATCCTCACAAATCCGTTCTCTATCAAATACAACAGAAGGCAGAGCTGATATTTTGCCTGCTGGTGTTCTGATTCTTTGGAATTTTATGAAGCAATTTAACTTCAAAGAAATCCTTGTCAGTGAAAGAGGCTTAAGGTATGGACTCGCGCTGCGGGAATGGGAGAAGAAGCTCAAAGCTTAGAGTAGAGAGCGGAATAGCATAGAGGAAATCAATGGAATACTGGATTTATGGAGTAATGGATTTATTGAACTGACAATGAGCTGATATCCAAAATCTGACATCTAAAATCTAAGAGATCGTTTTCCCAATTCTCTTCACTATACCTTCTAAAACTTCAAGCACATATTCAATGTCGTTAAAAGTTGTCGTTCTCCCGAATGAAAATCTAATTGTTGCTTTGGCTGTCTCCTCGTCTCTCCCCATTGCCAATAAAACGTGAGATGGCTTAACGCTTCCAGATGTGCAAGCAGAGCCGCTTGATACAGCAATTCCTGCAAGATCAAGATTAATAAGCAGTGATTCACCATCAATCACAAACTTCCTACTATCAAATGAGAAGCTTAGAATATTGGGTAAACATTCTGTCGGATGTCCATTGAATAAGAGAAAATCAAATTTATCTTCAAGCATTATTTTAAGTGATGATTTCAGATTGCTAAGTCGTTTCATTTCGTTTTCTCTACTGTTCACTATCAATTCAGCAGCTTTTGCAAAACCTACGGCATATGCAACATTTTCTGTCCCAGCCCTTCTTCCCCGCTCCTGCCCACCGCCATGCATAAGCTTTTCAATCTCTATTCCTTGACGCACGTATAAAACTCCAATCCCTTTCGGTCCATAAATTTTATGTGCTGATAGAGAAAGTAAATCAACTCCAAGTTCAACAACATTCACAGGAATTTTTCCAAATGCCTGCACTGCATCGGTGTGAAATATTATATGATTCTCTTTAGCAATTGCAGCGATTTCACTTATTGGATTGATCGTTCCTACCTCGTTGTTTACCAACATCAATGAAATTAAACCAGTTTCTGGAGTGATTGCAATCTGAACATCCTCAGGATTAATCATTCCATAACTATCAACATCGAGATGAGTTACATGAAATCCAAGTTCTTTCAAGAATTCACATGTTTCTAAAGTCGCATGATGCTCAGCTTTACTGGTAATGACATGGTTTCTGCCTTCACGCTTCAGCTTCGACGAAACTCCTTTCAAACCGAAATTAGTTGCTTCAGTCCCACTACTTGTGAGGTAAATTTCAGACGGATGCGCTCCAAGAAGTTTGGCAATTACGTCACGACTCTCATCAAGAGCGGCTCGTGTTTCTCTACCAAATGAATGGATGGATGAAGGATTCCCAAACTTCTCTAACAAGAATGGTTTCATCGCCTCGAAAGCTTCCGGATGAAGGGGAGTTGTGGCTGCGTTATCAAGATAGATATTTTTCATAGATGAAAATATAGCTGTATTTTATTTTTTCAATCTCCCGGTGGTTTTTTCGGTTTCTCTTGTCGCATCTCCTGCATTGCTTCTCTAACTTGTCGCCCAAAATCTCTTTCGAACACAATGAACTTACCAAATTGTTCCGGTGTCAACAACTTCCGAAGCTCATCTTGAAATCTTTGTCTCTCAGCAAAAATATCTTTATCAATATTCATTGCCACATCAGATAATTTTACCAGCTCAGTTGGATTACTTTTCTCCTGAATGTTTTTCTCAATCTCATCTAATAAATTGTTTCGCTTTTCCATAAATTCATTCATTCTTTCTTCGTGAGCACGCTGCTTTGCAAAAAAACGAACTGCTTCTTCCTCATTTAATTTTAACACCTCTATTAAACGCATTTTTCGGAATTTTTCTATGCGTTCAGGTCTTTGTCTCTGTTGACCTTCAAATCCGTGTCGACGCTGTCCGATGCTATCATCCGAAAATGTTAGAATTGAACTCACTATTATCACAATCATTAAGTATTTCATATTTCACCTATCTATTGTTCAACCTGTTTTAAGTATTATGATGGTTTTAATTTCTTTTCCAAGATTGAAACGATGCTTAGTTCCTCTTGCTCACCGATTACTTCGAGAAGTGAATCATAATCCAGATCATTTACAAGCGAGTAATTTTCTTCCTCTGCAAAATCTTTCAATACAGCGGCGTCGTCCTCGGACACCTTTGTGCCATTAATTAATAATTGATTCTCAGTAACGCCAACGATGGATTGCTGATCCATATAATCTTGAAGCTCACTTTGGGATAGCTGAGTAAGTTCCAATTGAGATCCCTGCTCAGATATTTGAAAAGATGTGGGCAGGTATTCAAGTGTGATAATTATGAATGCAACAGCAGCCATAACCGGAACAGCATATTTTATCAACAGTTTCGGCATAATTAGCTTAGATCGTTCTTCCATCCTCTTATGGATTCGTGGTAATAGAGATAACCAATAATTATCCGCTGGACTCCATGTATTTTCTTGCTGAATGACTTGGATTACTTCACTTAAGGAATCTACTTCTGATCGACATGATTCACATTTTTTAATGTGCTCAATAACGATTACTTGATCTTGATTTGATAAATTCCCTCTAACAAAATCAGGGAGCTGAAATTTTACTTTATCACAATTCAATGTCCATTTCCTTTCTAACATATTTTACTATATTTTTGACTGCCTGAAAATAATTCGCTTTTGACCCACCAACCGATTTTCTCAAAATCTTCGCTATCTCTTCGTATGGCATTTCATCATGATATCTCATATTAAATACTACCTTTTGCTTTGTTGGTAATCTATTGATTGCCCGTTCCAATATTGTTTGATATTCCTGCTGTTCTATAAGGGCATCTGTTTTCGAATCTGATCGAAATATTTCTTCCATAATATGATCATATGGAATAAAATCCTTTAATCTTTTTTTCCTAAGTGCATTAATGGAAACATTTATGGTAATTCGATAAAGCCATGTATAAAGATTCGATTCACCCCGGAAATCTTTTAACCGTTCATACACTTTAATAAAAACATCCTGCACAACATCATCAGCATCCTCATGTTTGCCTATTATTCGTCGGGCATTCCAATATACTTTTTCTTGATATCGTCGGACAAGCTCATTGAAACCAGATATATCACCATTTCTAAATGCTTCGATTAACTCGAAATCAGTCTTTTCTGACATTATTTACTTATTATTCTGTAATTTAGATTGCTTAAGCCGATGAAAGTTTAATGAAAATGAGCTTTAAAACAAAATAAAAAAGACAGCCACCGAACTTCGATGGCTGTCTATGAGATGGTAATTACCTAACCAGTATTCCTTTTATAAGGTGCCTGGATAAATTTACCTAAGCAGCACTCGTCCTCCGAAGCCCCGCCTGCCCGCCAGACAGATGTCGGGCTGGCAGCGGGCAGGTTCAGCGAAGGAGGAGCATTTTCTTGACTGAATTGAAGGTTGATGTTTGTATATCATCTTCATCAATCCCGCGTGCAGCAATACGGTAGAAGTAAACTCCAGATGATAAATCTTGAGCATTTAACTCTACTTCCTGATTACCCTCATCCAACAACTCATTGTCAAGCAGCGACACGACTTCTTGCCCGAGAACGTTGTATATTTTTAATGTTACCAATGCCTGCTCTGGTAAATCGAACTGTACCGTTGTAATTGGATTGAACGGATTCGGATAATTCTGAGCGAGCGCGTACTCCTGAGGCGTCACGCTCAGGCTGCTCTTCTCCGCTTGATCCTGGTTGAGCATCGATGCCACGGCAGCGTTGCTCGCCGAGAACAGAAGCACACGACCGCCAGTTTCGAACGTTCCACTGGTCATCGTGTAGAGCACGGGCATATTCACGGCATCGTCATCGACTAATTCTTCCTCAAGCACTGCCTCAGTCTCGTCAACGTCGAGGTCTGTCTTAATCGTCTGTGCCGTGCTCGGCGTCTGCGACCGGACTGAGGGGCAGAAGCAGAGCCAGCCAAGAAGCAGCACTATTGTTACCGCCGTCACTAATGTTTTCATGGCGACTACCTCCCTCCGTTGGACGAGGACCTGACAGTTTCCCCTTCTTGAGTCGGGCTTTCCGCACCGTCCGGCGATGGGATGGCGTTATTGACAGGTTGCACCATCGGCTGGCTGATCGCACCCGGGCTGTTGTACGTGAACGTTACCCGATACGAATAGTACTTTATCGAGATTGTTGCGGGCATGTATAGCGAGAGGGAGTACGCGTAGATAGAATTATTAACGACCTCACTGCCTGTTGCTGCGGTTGCGGTAAATGCCCCTCCGCTGAACACCACGCCAGATGATGCCGAACCGATCGTGGTGTTGACGCCAGCACTGAGGAGTTGTCTCTGGACATATACCCGCAATTCGTATGTGGCACTCACATCGTTCCCAAACACAGCAACCGATGTCATCGTCACACCGTTCGGCAAATCCAGTGGTACTTCGTAGATACTTGATCCTACTCCATCGTTGTACAGGCCTGAACTATACGTAAAAGAGCTTGTGCTGTACAAGCCTCTGCCCGACGCCCATCCGGTTCCACTCGCGTAACCCGTCTTAGGCGAAGCATATTTCACGTTACCAGAAACGGTGATGTCACCGTTGACATCAAGCGCCGTAGCGGGGATATGTGTACCAATGCCAACCTTGCCATCTTCGGTGATGCGCATTCTCTCGATGCTGTTGGTGCCGATGAAGATGGGCTGGTTACTAAAGTTCCACAAGAACGCATCTCCTACGTCGGTATTCAGACCGAAAGCAAGTCCCCGATAGGGATCCGATCCTGTTGTATTGCTTGTGAATCGAATCGCAGTCCAGGACAATGGATTGTGGAGGTGAAGTCCGTTGTACCCTGTGGGAGCAATACCAATACCGACATTGCCGGCCGTGTAGGACAAACCCAATGTACCCTGTTGCCATGGACCCAACGCGTACGGTACGCTGGTCAGTTGTACTCGTGCCAAAGCGTACGGGTAGGTGATCTTTGTCTCTGGTCCGCTCAAAGCCGTCACCTGCAGCCAGAGCAAATTATTAAAGATGCTGGTATTAAGGTTTCCCTGGTCGGTGCCATCCTCACCGAGCGTGACGGTGTAAACGCCGTACTTGTCCACCGTGACCGTGTAGGTGTGTGCATCCTGCAGTGTGCCTGCGGTCTTGTCATCGAACAGCTCGAACTGGACAGAGTAGTCGCCCTTCTTCACGGGCTTGACTTTACCACGAGGGTTGACGTAGGTCAGTGCACCCTGGTAAGAGATCTTGCCGGGCATGCCTGAGGTCGTCATTATTTGCTCGGTACTGAGCGGTATCATTACACCGGGTTTGGTGGCGGTGTTGCTCTGTGTTGCTTGCTGTTGCCCGAATACACTGAGCGCAGCAAGAGCACAGACGAGGATAATTACAAATATGTGTTTCATGACGTTACTCCTTTTAAAAGGTTACTTTGTTAATTGATTTTATTATTATTGATTATTTAAGCATTACTTACGATTTTATCTCTCGATTTTATTTAGAATTATTTAAATCGTGCGACGCATTTTAAAATGCGTCGCACATAATCAATCACTATTTTGAATTAATTTACTTGAGTAGCAGCATCTTCATCACTTTGGTGAATGATTGAGAAGGAATCTCTTCGTCACTTCCTGTCCCAACCGCATTAAAGCGATAGAAGTACACACCCGATGCAAGACTACTCGCATCGAATTCTGCTTCTTGTAGTCCGCTATCCATTAGCTCGTTATCTAATACCTTTACCAGCTCCTGTCCGAGAATGTTATATACACTCAGTGAAACAAAAGCTTCTTCCGGCAATTCAAACACAATGGTGGTTATTGGATTGAATGGATTCGGATAGTTCTGCTTTATGTTATAAACCATCGGCACTGCTTCTTCATCTTCATCCTCACTTTCACCGTCATATATTCCAGGTGAGGTAATCGGACCAGGTACTGCAGCACTCGATGGTCCCTGGATCGTTGCAAAGTCCATCTTCGTTATCTTTCCACCGTCACTTGTACCGGTCAGTACTACACAACAATCCACTGGACGAACTGCTACATTATATGCAATATCGTTCTTTAGACCAGGACCGTTATATCTGCCAGTCCAGATTGTGCCACCTGCTACTGCATCAATCTTGAGTGTTACATAATCTAACTTTCGACCTGCACCCTGATCGCTGCTACCTGTTACAAATACGGCTTTCTCAGCATCACAAACTGTAACAGACCGAGCTATCTCATTCTTCCTGATTCCGTCATAACGATTCTCACTTGCCCACATTGGCGCTCCGGTAAGTCCATCGTATTTCAATGTTGCATAATCGAGTTTAGTATCTTTGGCTGTGCTCGCTCCTGTTACGTAGACATCGTTATTTGCATCCAGTGCAAGATCATAACCGAAGTCTTTTTTAAATATTTCATCGTATCTTGCAACCCAGATTTGTGCACCAGCAGCAGAATATTTCACAGTCGCATAATCGAAGCTTGTCTGTGCCCCTTCGCTAGCACCAGTTACATAAACATTATTCAGTGCATCTGTCTTAATGGCAAAAGCATAGTCTTTTTTGTTTGTAGGACTATTGTTATAATAATTTTCCCACTGGAATGCTCCGGTCGTTCCACTGTACTTTATTGTGAAATAGTCAGCTTTGATACTATCACTTTCACCAGTTACTATGACATCGCCTGCTTCGTCAACTGCAATCGCATATGCTTTGTCAACTTTAGATGTAGGTCCATTATGAATCTGTACCCATTGTTGCGAACCCGTAATCGCATCATAAGCTATAGTGATAAAGTCTATGCCACCAGTTTCTTTTCCACTAAAAGTTTCACCAGCAACATATACGATTGTACCATCTTTATTAATAGCAATGGCATAACCGGCATCTTTTTTATTCCCGGTTGGATTGTTATATCGCTTAACCCATTGTTCTACTCCAGCCGAGTTATATTTGACAGTAGCAATATCCATCTTTGTGGATGAGCCGCCATCGCTCTCTCCGGTAACATACACATTCTTCTGGTCATCAACAGTAAGAGCGTATGCCTTATCATCCTTATTAACCGGAGAATTGTTATATCGTAAGGTACAAACCGCTACACCGTACTCATCATAGTTAATAGTAATGTAATCGTATTTTGTACCGTATCCATCACTGTAACCGCAAATGTAAATATCACCTGTATCACGAATAGCAAGATTGCGAGTCATCAGCTTTGCATCGGTCGGAATTTTAAAGCCCATTCCTTCTTTCTTCTTATGGAAGCGATTCGTCCATGGCGGACAATCGTGTTGTACACGTTGATAGTTGCAGAAATCATAAGTTAAATCAAGTCCACTTTGAACTGTAATATCATAGCATGTATCACAAGTTGCTATCCATCCTGATTGAACATCTTCGCATATTCGATAGGTACCAGGACCTATATCACAGAAACTGTATCTCCCCAATTCGTCAGTTAATGTAGAACCAACGCCGCTCAAACGAATATTCCAACCAAACAAACCTTCATCACCAACGTCCCGACGACCATTTTGATTATGATCAAAGAATTTAACTCCCGTTATGCAGATCTTTTTGAAGTTAAGTATTATTTCCATCTCGGTAGTATCATCAGATAAGATCTCCAATAAGATTCCTTTATCAATATCGCGTGGAGCAGTTGCTATCCAACCCTCTTGAAGAATCTCTTTCTTGACATATAGACCGGGAAGGAGATGAGTGAATTCAAAATATCCATTCTGATTTGTTACTGTTGAATAGGTTAGATGACGGGAAGAATCACGAAGTTCTATTGTCCAACCGGAAAGAGGAATATCTTCATCATCTAATTGACCATCCCCATCCAAGTCGTTGTACTTATATCCAGTTATGAAAATTGAATCCCGACAATTACCGAAATCCTTATCAGTCAGTTTTTCACCTATACCTAATGTAACCATGTGATTACCCGGATGTGGTGGAAACGTTTGATTCCAACCTACTTGATTATCCTCCGTGATATTGTAATCTCCAGCGGGTAAATCACCAAAATAGTAATGTCCATTTACATCGGTTTGTGTAACTTTATTTACAGGGCCATTCAAGCTGATATACCAGTCCTTGAGCCCTTTCTCTCCAAATTCTCTTATACCATTACCATTATAGTCATGGAACTTATAACCTTCAATACTTCCAAGTAAAAACTTAGTAGTCGGTACCATTAAGAACCAACTGTTCATAACCTGCAAAACATGTGAACCAAATTGGTCAGAGGTCATCACTTCCAAAGGATAGAATCTATTGGGGAAAATCTGATAAGCTACATAGTGAGTTACCGAATCAAACAACGGCATTTCCATGTTCTTCACTGCTGGAGTGAGAAAATATGTAGGCACAAGAGAATCAATATTCTCAGGAAAAATATCGAACTGATCCTGTAGCATGACCACCTGAGTACGAAATCCTTTGGGATCCATGATCCGGTATGCCTTGTAGTGATCCAACATCACTGGTGGGGGATGCTCTTCCTTTTGAGTAGGAACTAACAAATACTCTACATGACCTATATCGACTGTGGCAGACTCAAATTGATTCTCATATTTCAATTTAATGAGGGTATCCCTACCTACAGCGCGATACCAAGTCAAGTGATCATTTGGGTTCACAATAGGAAATTGGTTACCCTCATGCACCTTCAAAGTTGGGTTAGATAGAAATTCTATCTGGATCAGCTGAAGGACATCTTGCATAAACTGATCCTGAACTAAGACCTGTGCTTGGAAAGGTAATGGTTGAGTCAGCCAGGTTTTAAAGTGATTCTTCGCTGTAACCTGTGCAAACAACGATTGTGGAATAAAAACACCTATCATGACAATCCCAAAAAAGATTCTTATTAAATCTCTCGGATTATTGATGAAGGTACGAATTAAAGTAAAAAAGTGTTTCATAATAACCTCCTTTGGTTATTAATTGTTTATAATATTGTGAATTATGTATATTTTGATTTAACTATTTTGTTCGATATATTTTTTGCCATTGATTTCCTTTCTTTTATTTAATTAACAATAATTTTTTAGTATCTATAAATTTACCAGCATAAATCCTATATATGTAAATTCCACTAGGCATTACACTCGCATTCCACTCCACCGATTTGTATCCGGCATCCTGCATCCCATCTACAAGCGTTGCTACCTCTTGCCCGAGCATATTGTACACTTTCAGAGTGACTTTATAGGTCGAGGAGCCTTCTCGACCTACATCCGGTAACTGATACCGGATAACGGTTATTGGATTAAAAGGATTGGGATAGTTCTGCTGAAGTGTGAAATTATTTGGTATTTCCTGTTTCTCATTCGGCTCTAATATTCCTGGTTTTGTCGGATCAAAATAAATACCCCATCCATATGATACTTTATTTGAATACGAAGATTGCCCCATTGCAGTTGCTTTGACGTAGTAGTAAACTGTTCTATCAGTGTAAGGTCCTGATATCCAACTGCTGTCAGTATAAGAAGTAGCAGATCCAGAATAAATACAGACACCAACAGTATCATCGCACTCATTATTATAACAGATGTATTTGTACAAACCATACGAAACATCACACCAATCGCTAACTGTCCAGGTTAATTTAGGACTTGCTAACTTCTCACCCATATATTCTCTTCTCACTGTCGTTCCAGTAAGCTGTGAAATCGGTGGAGGTAATATGCTGAAGAAGCGAACTGTTGACCATCCACTTCCACCACCTGCATTTAAAGCTTGAACACGCCAATAATATGTTGTTGTGTTTGATAAGCCATTAACTGTGTATGTTGTGTCTATAATTCCAGAAACATTAACAATTGTACTTATGAAGTTATTCGTTGTCGAAACTTGAAGCCGATATAAATTTGCATCATATACTGACCTCCATTTTAGGACAGTTGGGCCAGAAAATGTTGCACAGTTAGCGGGTATTAAAAGAGTCGGAGGATTGCATGGGCTATAGTAATATAATGCCTTAACAACCGATTGATAAGCATCCACACGGCCTGCTCCATATAAGTTATCTTTCCCAATGTCCCCTAAATCAATAGCTGTTCCTTGAATGATTTTTCCCAAAGCCTGTACATTTCCTTTGAGACATGGTTTTGCTGAAAGAACAACCGCAAGTGTTCCTGTAACATGAGGTGCCGCGGCAGATGTACCACCGAATAGTACATATCCGTCAGAGCCATTTGTTGTATAAAGATCACCCGTTGGTGCACATAAGTCAGGTTTAATCAAAGGATTCCCTTCGTAGATTGGATTAGGACAAGGTTCGAGACTTGTTGGATTTATACTATCTGGAGGACTAGGACATATTCGAATCCGTTGATAATCCCAATAAATTGAATCAATTGTGTCCTGACAAGAATAACTTGCAGTTATATTTTGCCACGCAGATGGTCCTCGAGAAGAGTATCCTGCTATTAAACTTGTTTTATTTATACCACCACAACCAATAACAGAATTTATATGATTATCAAGCGCACCAGTGTAAAGAGGTGTTGATTGATCAGGATGCAGCCATGGTGGAGGTACTATTGCAGGAATCCGGATGTTATATGGAATCTGATAACCATAAGGATTTCCAACGCTTGGGCAATATTCAATACACGCATCAGGAGGACAATCATTAGCAGTCTTAACACAGCCACCTGGCTTATAAGCACAAGATCCTTCATTACCAGCCGCGGCGACGATAATTATACCGTCGTTGAAAACTTCATTGCATAGTTCACGCCACTGTTGATACCATGGTGTATTATTAAATGAAATTCCTTGCGACATGTTGATGATGTCTGGGTATGTAAATGTAGAATCCTGTAATTTCATATTAAACAGCCATTGGATACCAGCCATTACAGTTCCTTGTGTCGTTCCAAAACCTCCATCGTTTCGGATTATCATAAGTTTAACACTCGGAGCTACACCTGTTTGTCTGCCACTTTTCCCATCTCCAGCAATAATCCCAGCAACATTTGTTCCATGGCCACCACCAAAAGGATTATTGTCATTATCAACAACATCCCAACCGTGGTAGATTAATTCTTCGCCAGGATCTTTTATTCCATTTTTGTTCTTATCATAATAAAAATCACTTCCGTCCCACATCTGATTTTGAAGATCAGGATGATTATAATTACAACCGTCATCGAGAATTGCTACGAGGACATTTTGACCTTTATAACCTAGAGACCACACTTGTGGTGCTTTGATTGTATCTACCCCCCATTCTGGAGGTGAAAAGAAACTTATAGTATATCCTTTATCATCTCCATCTGCTTGATTAATTTCTGTAGAACCTATGGGAGATTTTCTTTCTAACTTAACATCGATCAGTTTATCCCAAAACACCACTTTAACCTCTGGTAAAAGTGAGATCGCTTCTATTATATCTTTTGCAGCCCAGCAATTTATTCCGTTTACAGACCACAATTTTTCGATAAATCTAGCTTTACCACTTTGCTCAGATTGTTTTATGAGCACCGTTACGTTTGCACTCTGTGCTTCGGCATATTCCTTCATTGCACGTGCATGGAAGGTCTGCCACTCGGCTAATCCTTTGGAATCTGCTATTGATTTTTCTCCAGAGGTAAATACTCTTTTTCCCTTAAAGAAAATTAGGACACGAATTAGTTGAGTATCAGGCGACGTTACCATCACATCGCGAAGATCAATATTAATCACCCCTTGCTGAGAGAAAGATACAGAAGAACTTAATATTATGAAGGTAAAAATAATTGTTAATAATATTAAATTTGTTTTCATTTCTTGTAACCTTTCTATATGACAATACTTATCTAATCAAAAGAATTTTCTTGACTGAAGAATATCGCTCAGATGTAATTTTATAGAAATAAATTCCGCTAGAAAGACCATTAGCATCAAAACTCACATCATATCTTCCCACAGGTTTTATCTCATCGATCAATTTAACAACTTCTCTACCCAGAATATCATATACCACCAACCTTATTCTACATTTTTCAGGAAGTTCGTAATGTATAATAGTTGATTGATTGAATGGATTCGGATAATTTTGTTCTAATGAATATGTGCGAGGAAGATTAGTATGAACGTTTGGAAATACTTTTAACTTGATCTGTCCATCAGGAGGTTGTTGAATCTTTTTCGTCCCATGCCCGACCAACCTCTGTTCCACTTCTCTAATTTCTATTGTCCAAATGGAAGGATCATCAATTTTAATTTCCCATACTAACTCCAATGGAAAAGTTATACCTATGAATTGAATTGGAAATTCTTGTGGTTTTTCTGTCGTTATCGCTTCAAGCATATTCTGGGAAATAAAACGCACATCAAAAATACCTTCCGGTGGAACAGGTGGAAGTTCATAATGATTTATGACCTTCTTGTCAATTATATCACTTGTAAAAAATAATTTTTGTTCATGACACTTTGAATCTTTAAATGTGAGATAATTACTTCTTTCAAGTATGTTTTCTTCCTCTATGTTCTTCCTCATACTTTCTTGAGACACAAGTGTTAGCTTACCATCCTGTGATATCTTTACCCAGTAGCCTTTGCCCGGTTCAACTATGCTACTTGCTTGGTAACCATCATCGTAACCATAATAATTTGAGATTACAATATCAGATGGTAGAGTTGAGATCGTTTGTGTCTCTACTGGAAATGTGATTCCACCTATTATATTCCAACCCTTCTTCATGTCGAATGAAATACAATCAATTTCTTTTCCTTCGAATTGTATCGAATCATCCGTAGCAAATTTCAACCAGTAACCAGTTCCAAGTTCAAGACTATCGTTTGGAATATAACTTTTATCATAAACGAAGGCACTTGATATTGCAGTTGGATATAGAGAATACTTGATGTGATAAGCAGGTTCAACCGGCAGCGAAAGCAGATTCCAACCTTCATTAACCTTTAGACCGATAGTACTTGTTTCCGGAGGTAGGGCAGTTTGATAACCGTATCGTATCAGTGTACCCCCATCTCCTGCAGCCCAGCCATGGTTAGAATCAATAAAATCCATACTCTGACTCCAGAATTGATGAATGAAATTAACAGATAACTGCCAATCCCAGGTACGGCCGCCATCTAAGGTTTTTTTGATCAAGTCAAAATGTTGTTCCCATCCGTTATTTATATCTGTAAATTGCATATTCATAAAATATGTACATGGTCTCATCGTCTCCAATGTTTGACCCCCATTAAATGTTCTACATAGATTACCGTCGCGATGTAACCAACCGGTATCAGGATTTAAAAAAAATACACCTGAATAAGGATTAATTTTTCCCCATGTTAAACCACCATTAATAGTACTAACATCTTCTCTTGAACCATAAACCCACACATTTGATGTATTTTGAATTACAATTTTAACAAATGACCCTATATTACCAGTATACTGTGTGAACCACGTAGCACCACCATTTGTCGTTTTGAGGATCACTTGATTCCCTGCAGCCCAGCCAATCTGATTGTTAAAAAATCTTATCGCCTCTAACTTTCCAGAAAAACCACTATTCTGAGCACTCCAACTGGCTCCAGCATCACTCGAAAACATAATCTTTCCATGATAACCACAAGCCCAGCAGTTATTCTTATCTATACAAAAAACTCTCTGCAATTCACTATGTCCAGAAGTAGTCCAGTTGATTCCTCCATCTGTGGTTCTATAAAGATCCGATTGAACATACCAGCCTGTATCTGGATTGATAAAATGAACATCATCAATGTCGTCGTTTATTAATACCGTGTCATAGTTCCACCAGTTTTGTCCACCATTGGTTGTTTGAGTGATAGCACCACCCACACCAACTATATATCCATGTAAATTATCAGTAAAATAGACACTATATAAATACTCATCTGAACAAGGTCTTACACAATAGCCCGTCCAGTTATAACCACTGTTTGTTGTTGAATACAACACACAAAAGCGTCCAACTGCCCAACCGTGCGTATCACTGACGAAATAAATATCTTCTAACTGCGAGCCTACCCTTTGTGCGGTCCATGTTATTCCCCCATCTGTCGTGTTGAGTATGAAATGCCTTTCTTGCCATTCGTGGAACTGATCTTTCCAAACAGAAGTTCCAAGTGCCCATCCAAGTAATGTGTTGCGAAAATACACATTTCGAATATTGATACTGTCTGAGTATATTGTCTGCCAACTTGTACCCGCATTTGTAGTTCTTAGAATAATTCCCTCTGAATAACTCAAAGTGCTTGGTGGTGGATATGGTTCAGTTGTATATACCCCACCGCAAGTGAATCCTATTGAGTCGTCCAAAAATTTAATTTTCTTTAAAGGATATTCGGTTGGTCTTGCTTGAAAATTCCAGTTTGCTGATCCATCAATTGTTTTTAAAATAATCCCACTATCACCCACCGCTAAGCCAATAATGTGATCTCGAAACCATACATCGTTAAAACCTGTACGAATGCTATCAAGAAGCGATGAATACGGAAATCTTTTCTCCCATGTATCACCGCAATCGGAAGAAAAGAAAATCTTCGGAGTATCAGAAGGGTAAGGGCGTCCTTCAAGTAACCAAATATTTACGGGATCAAGAGCTTGGATTTTAGTAAACATTGCTGGTTGATCAAAAGGGATCTCAATCCATTTATTTCCGCCGTTTGTTGTTTTGAACAACTCACCATTCTCACCTATAATCCAGCCCCTGTTTTTATTAATGAAGTGTACTTGCAAAAGGTTGTTTCCCGTTGGTTTAGGATTCTGCCACACCCACTGAGTATAACAAAGTGAGACTGTAATGATATTCAATAAAAATAATATTTTTAAAATTTGCATAATTCTCTGAGACTTATCTTTCATCTTATCAAAACAATTTTCTTAATATCTGAAAATGTTTTCCCTGTTCCTTCTACTGACAATTTGCAAAGATAAATACCGGATGGATATATACTCGCATCCCATTCCACCGACTTGTATCCTGCAGTTTGGATCCCATCTACAAGCGTTGTTACTTCTTGTCCAAGCATGTTATAGACTTTTAGCGTTACCCAGCAGTCAATTGGCAATCCCGCCTCACGGACGGGCAGGTGATAATTGATAATTGTTGATGGGTTGAATGGATTTGGATAGTTCTGCTCAAGTGAAAAATGTGTTGGGATTTCTTTCGTTCCACTCAGTTCATCACCCGGCGGTAGAGGTGGAAATTCATCAATCATAAAACGTGATCTTTGTTTTGTTTGATTCACAAACAATGTTGATGACAATATCAACTGCCCTGCTTGATTTGTCTTTACCCAGTAAGCTTTCCCAGGATGAATCGTATCTGCAATAATATACGTTGTTCCATTATACTCAAAGTAGTTTGAAGTCACCAACCCACCCGGATTTTCGCCTATGTTGTCAATATCTACAGAATAAGTTATTGAACCAATCATATTCCAACCCGCTGAAACATCTATAGAATCTTCTACGACGGGATAACCTGTTAGATTAACACTCTGTGCTCCACTGAATTTCACCC
>JASEHD010000042.1:3792-22827 GCA_030019075.1 Bacteroidota bacterium | reverse complement strand
CTACGCTAAAGCTTCGGCGGGCAAGTGGTATTTGGGATTTAAGATTTTAGATTGTAGATTATAGAGATCATTTTTTCGTTTTTACTTTTGATTTTTTATTTTTTAATTGAACAACATATGAAGACAAACAAATCAACAAAACTTTTTAACAGTGCAAAGAAAGTAATTCCTGGTGGAGCTAATTCACCGGTACGAGCATTTAAATCGGTTGGATTGAATCCACGTTTCATCCAGAAAGCCAAGGGTGCGTACATTTGGGATGTTGATGGCAACAAGTACATAGATTATATCGGCTCGTGGGGACCGATGATATTGGGACATGCACATCCACAAATCCTGAAAGCCATTCAACAATCAGCAAAAAATAGTACAAGCTTCGGTGCGCCAACAGAGCTTGAAGTCAGAATGGCTGAACTTATCACTAAGCTGATACCTTCAATCGAAATGGTAAGAATGGTGAATTCCGGCACTGAAGCAACGATGAGCGCTATTCGCCTGGCAAGAGCTTATACAGGCAGAGATAAGATTATTAAGTTTGAAGGATGTTATCATGGACACGGCGACTCGTTCCTGATTAAAGTTGGCTCGGGTGCGACTACGCTTGGTACTCCCGATAGTCCGGGTGTTCCAACATCCCTCGCAGCGGATACACTCAATGCTAAGTTCAATGATCTTAATTCGGTGAAACAACTTGTAAGTGAAAACAAATCTGAAATTGCCGCAATCATCGTTGAGCCGATAGTCGGGAACATGGGATGTGTACCGCCTAAACCCGGTTTTCTCGAAGGACTTCGTTCAATTAGTTCCCGGGAAAAGATTGTATTCATCATGGATGAAGTGATGACGGGTTTTCGGGTGGCGCTCGGTGGAGCACAAGAGTTATACACCATCAAACCCGATCTGACGACGCTTGGGAAAATAATTGGCGGCGGACTTCCTGTCGGTGCTTACGGTGGTAAGAGAGAGATCATGGAAATCGTGGCACCAAGCGGTCCTATGTATCAGGCAGGAACACTTTCGGGTAATCCACTTGCAATGGCGGCTGGATATGAAATGCTCTCCATCCTTTCAAAGAACAAATCAATTTACAAAACACTTGAAAAACGTTCGCAGCAGCTTGTTGGAGGAATGAGGGAAAATCTTCGTAAACTCGGATTGGATTATCAAATCAATCGTGTTGGCTCGATGTTCACTCTTTTCTTTACAGAGCAAGAAGTGTCAGATTACGATAGTGCGAAAACATCAGACACGGCGAAGTTTGCAGCATATTTCAGAGGAATGTTAGAGCGTGGAATATATCTTTCACCATCTCAGTTTGAAGCGGCATTTCTTTCATTAGCACACTCTGAGAATGATATAGAGCGAACGATCAGAGCAAATCTGGTTTCGCTTTCCTCTCTATAATTGAACAGTAAAAAAAAGAAGCTCCTCCACCTAACTAAAGTTAGGTGTTAACTTAATAAACTGAATATATTATTAACAGGTCAATGAATCTCCTCGCCACAAGCAGCGAGGTATCTTGTCATGCCCGAATGTTTTTATCGGGCATCCACTACCGGATTCCCGCCAAAAGCATGCGGGAATGACGCCGCAAGCGGCGGGGAATTCAACCCGAAGAGATTATAATTTGATGATAATCTGAAGAAACTGATAATTATATTAACACCTCACTTTAGTGAGGTGTTAATAACCAAGAAAAATCTGGATGAACTGTTTCAACAGTTTCTTAATCAGCACACTACTATTAAGCGTGCAGAACACAGTAAAAAAAAGAAGCTGCCCAATAGGAGCAGCTTCTTCATTTTTAAAACGGTTCGATTAAACCGCTATGGTCCTACAACACCATTAATAACTGTAAACACGTTATCGTTTGGACCACTAACCCTAATTTTAATAATGAACGGCATTGCCGATGGTGTTCCCCCGGGCGTGCCATCGCATATCAAAAGTGTGAAGTTGGTGCGTCCCGGACCTCGCGTCAAGTAATCACCAAGTGGATCGTCAGGAAGACCCGAAGCAAGAACGCTCCAATTGGTACCTTCAGGTGGTGAAAATTGTACTTCAAGTGACATTCTCGTTGTGGGAGCTAATGGATTTCCGAATCTATCACATATTCTGACTGGAACTGTTATACATGTTCCACTATCCACTTTGAAGAATGTTGTCGTTGTATCTATGTGTATTTCTGATTGTCCAGAAAGTAATACCATGATACTATCAGTTACGTGGGTGTAGTTTTCACCTAATGTATATGCGCGTACACGAGCGTATCCAGTCCCATCTCCATATAGCGAGGGCCATGCAGCTAACTCGGGCAGAATTGGCAGCGGATTACCACTGTAATGTGTTACACTTGCGTGACCCGTCGGTGAAGTAAATCCTGAAGCAGTAATAATTCCACCAGTTGTGTTGAAATAAACTGCCGTATTCAATTTTACTGGATTACTATATTTATCCCCCACCTGGACTGTAACACCGTTCGTCCGACCTAACCAATCATACCCTGCAAAATTACGCTGAGTTACACCTATCGTAAAATGTTCTTGGTCTGGTAATCCTGCATTCACAGTAATCAAGACAGGTGTTGAATATACCCATCTGCCATCAGATTCACGATGCAGCTTTGCTATGAGCTGAAGAACACCTGCTCGTGTTCCGCTATTTACTGTTGTTGCAACCCTGCCCGATACATTGGTAATAACTTTCATAGGTGTAACATAAGCAGGTTGGTATCCGCCGATAGAATCTGCCGGTGTTCCAAATAACTCGAACTCGACAGTATCTTTATTATCGATGGTAATTGGGAACCCAAGTGAATCGCGAACCTCCCATATGATTATCGAAGATTCTGTCCCACCGACACCATAAACTGAAATTTCACGTGCAGACAAACTCACGAAAGCTATTGAATGTGCATGCCCTAATGTATCAGGACGGATACCCGTTGTCGTATCCCGCACAAGTTGGAAATCAATTGAAGTAGATTTCCCCGCCTCGACCGTAAAGTTTTGAAATTGCGGCTTGTAGCCACTCTTAGAAACTTTTAATAAGCCAGGTAATGATGGCAAACCTTGTAAATCGATTGAGAAAGAATATTCACCGCTCGGAGATGTCTGCATACTGTCTATCAGTAAATTAGAGACGATGTATACCATTGCATTGTTAAGAGGAAGCCGTGATTGTGCGTCAAACACACGACCAACGACCTGTCCGGTAGTTGAGCCAACATCAACTGATAATAAAACATCACCCAGGTTAATTGTTTTTCCTTTTTGTGCCATTACATTAATACGTTTAGTCTGATAACCATCCTTATACGCAGTTACGAGAATTGGAAGCGAATCTCTATCAATTAGATCAACTACTAATTGGAATAATCCATCGTTTAGCGTGACAGCCGATTCAACATACCCTGGTACTGTAATCATTACAGTTGCATTACGCAGGGGATAGAGAGTTACACTATCCCGCACTATGCCCGTAATAAGGGCAGATGAAGCAGTCGTATCACGATCGAGCATTACCTCTGCCGAAATTGCCAGACCCGCCTTGATAGTTATTGAATATGTTTTTATAATATAACCGGCGTTTGTGATTCTTAAAATCCCAGCCAATGACGCAAGTCCCTGGAGATCTACGGTGAACGAAAAATCACCGTTGATCGAGGTCAGCACGTTATCCGTATAGTTACCAGCGCTGATAAATACATCCGCGCCGCTGATTGCTAAACGCGTTTTACTATCAATAACTCGCCCAACAACCTGCCCAGCCGTTGAGCCAACATCGACACGCAGATAAACTTTACTTAAATCTGTTGTTTGCCCTTTCCGAAGAACAGTGGCAAGCTGTTTTGTTTTGTAGCCGGATTTTACAAACGTAACAATCACAGGAAGCGTATCAAGATCAACAAGGTCTGCGACCAGATTGAATGAACCATCAACTGTAGTTATTATAGATGTTTCGGTGCCGGGCAGTGTGAGCCGTACTGTGGCATCCCTTAGCGGATAACTCGTACTGCTGTCGCGGACAGACCCTTGAACAATCGCTACGGTTGATAAATCGATACGTAATGGGATATCACATGTAGTATCGAGAGCGATAGAAATAGTTTTGATTTCAGTGATGTACCCCGATTTCCGCACAGTAAGTGTAGCATTGTAATCCTGAAGCTTGCTTAAATCGACTATAAATTTATACGTTCCATTAGAAGCAGAATAAACAGAATCGATTTTCTCTCTTGTTGATAAATAAACTGCTGCACCCTGAATAGGATCTGAGGAATACAAATCGTAGATAGTACCTTGAACTGTTACCGAAACACCGGGTGCAGTTGTAGGCGGTAGATCCTGGCAGCTCCATGTAATCAGTGCAATAACAATTGCAGGGATAAAATAAAATAGTTTTGGTTTCATAATATATATTCCTTACTTATTTCTTTTCAAACTCTTTTTGATATTCTTTCCGTTTATCATTTATTAGTTTTTGACGATCTATTGCATTACCGACACGATCACGAATTCGAGGAGATAGCTCAACTTTTAATAACACAATCAACTCCGATTTCATTCTCTGTTTTTCCTCTGAACCAAATATATAACGAAGCCCAAAAACCCACCATGGGAGATCTTTCAAAATCGGGATACCTTGACGGAGTTCAATCATTTTATTTGATACTAAGCCACCAATGACTGTCTCCTCACCATCGTATAATAACACATGGGTTTTGACTGATTGTCGATCAATAATAGGTCCTGCGGCTGATAGATTATAATCACTCTTCTCTATATTAATATCAAGGTAAATATAATCAGTATCAGCTTGAGAATAGATAATAGGAGTAACCTCGACTATTGTTCCAGTTGGAATTGATTGATTGATTGCATTGCCGGCAATGTCGCGCGTGGTAATAAAGAAATCACTACCGACTTGAATCCTTCCTTTCTTTCCATCACGCACCACAACATCTGGATTGGTTAAAAGCTCACCAATACCAGTTTCACCAAAGAATTTTACAAGCGCATCAATGTTTGCAAATGTAAATTCCGGCGGTGATTGTAGAACTCCAATTGCCCTGTCAAAAGACGGCTGCACTTGCCCACCACCACTTCCTACCGGAGGTACAGGATTTACAGTATCACCACGCACGATGGCAGCAGCCATGTAGCCCGACATTGTTGGTTCTTTTTTCTTCGAACGGAAGAAATTCCAACTAATACCATAGTTTTGCATCTTATTGACGTCTGTCGAAAAGAAGACAGCCGAGATTTTAACATCGCGGCTATCAAGTGTCGGTGGCGGCTCACCCGGCGCTAAACCTAACGGTCTGCCCTCCGTTGATATAGCAGCGCCAATCTGCATTATGCGTATGTAATCGGCTTCTTCGACGTATGTTAAACCATGCCGATTCAAAATTATCTCCAGGGCATCACGCCAATGCTGATTGACAACATATGCACCTATTGGATCCCTTCTTTTTTCTAAATCTATAATTATTTTCCCCGCATATTGTTTACTCAGCTCGTTGATTACCAGCAATGCCTGATCCATCCGCATTGTGGAATCGAGCGAGACAATTTCCTGGGGATTGATGTATCCTTTGGTTTTAAGCCGGACATCGCGTGTCTGTCCGAAACCAACTTGAATAAAAATAA
The DNA here is from genome assembly GCA_030019075.1 of Bacteroidota bacterium. Classification (GTDB taxonomy): domain Bacteria; phylum Bacteroidota; class Ignavibacteria; order UBA10030; family SZUA-254; genus JASEHD01. The sequence continues at coordinate 17,176 of JASEHD010000042.1, read as the reverse complement.
GACACAAGCAAACAAGCAAAAAGTATTTATGTTTCATAGACGCTCCGTAATTAGTGCTATTTAAGAGGTTGACCGAGACGGATGGTGAGTTCATACCGCTCTGCCACACCACCTTTATTTAATAAACATTCGATTTTACCTTCGTTTGGAAGGATACGTGTAACGTATCCCAAATATACTTTATCTCCTTCTTCAAGGACGCGGGATTTCTGATTCTGATCTGTAATGAAAGCTTTGCCAGGGATAACCGCATTCAGTGTCGATCTCTCGATTTCTATTTCATCGTGCTGCGGCGCCGGGATCTCGTGCAAAATCAATGGATGGAATGGATTCATTGTCAATATCGTCTGCATTACCTTCAACAGCCCAGGGGCATTGTTCAGCTCAGGGATTGAAGAGTAATACGCTTGCAATTCCATATCGAAAAGAACAAGTATTTTTGTATCATGTGTTACAACAGATTTTGATTCATATCCGCGGAGTGTTATGTTTGAAATTTTAAATAGCCGTTTCCCGCTCTCTGTGTACCAGATAAACTTATAAAGATTTTTAAACAGTCCTTCACCTTTTAAAGTATAGACGTTAAAACCATAATTCCCAAAGTCGCGTGGACCAACATAGGTCATATCCATTTTAATTTCACCGCTTATATCCATTGTGCGGTTGAAATAACCGTATGTCTCACCTGTGATATCTTTTGACGGAACATCTTTATTCCGCGTTTCCCAATTTTTTTTCACTTCTTCGAGTTTTGCTGTTACAACGTTGTACTGATTAACAAGATCGGGCGTGTTCTGAAGCTCGATTTCTATCCTATTAATTTCCGACTCTATCACTTTCAGTTTTTTAGGAAGAGAGAACGAAGTAAAAAATAATCCTACTGCAAGAATGAGCGTAAAAACGACACTCAACACGATTGTATTACGAACGATGTATGACAAGGTCAGCTCCGAATAATATTGTTATTCATTATCATTATATTATTTTTTTTGTGACTCTTCAGTTGCTGGAGGTTTCTCCGGCTGCGGGGGCACTGAGATAACGAAATTATAAACAGGTGGAGTATTGGGCCTAATTTCACGAACTTCAACCTTCGTTAATGTTGCATTATCGAAGAGGGCTGAGATACGGGGAATTCGCCCACGATAAAGCGCGTATCCGTTTATGGTCATACCTCCATTGGGTTGTGCTCTGACTTCGGTTATCCATATCGCACCTAAATCTTCCACACCTTTTGTAAGGCGCGCGATTGTCTTATTCCACCGATCGGCGCCCGGTACTAACGAATCATATACGGCAAGTGCTGTGTGATAGCGTGATATTTGATCTTCAAGCGAAGCAATCGCTGCCTTTAGTTTTTCATTCTCGGTCAATTTATCCTGTAATTGTCCGAGTGTATGCTGCTTACTGCTGATTTCTCTCTGGAGATTTGCATACCGTGTTGTAAAGAAAAATGATGATAGAAATACGAGAACAAAAAGCAGATAACCGTGCCACCCTAACTTAAATGCACGCTGCTCTTCCCGAACTGTTTCGGGAAGCAGATTTGTTCGATAAAATGCAGGATGATCAGCATCTAACACTTTCCATGCAGTAGCTATCGGGATTGCATACTCCGGAATTTGTTCTTGCATTTCCGCGGATAATTGACCCGCATCGATGTGGGGTGTGCGGAGATATTGGATTTCAACTTCGGGCAGTTGCTCGCGCATAAATTCATCGAATGCGATACGCCGACTTTCACCTACTAAGAAAATTTTATCTATGCGCGGAATCCCCATATTATCCTGCTCAAGCAGGAGCCGGCTGTAAACCGTATTTTGGATGTTGGGCGAATCATATCCTTCCCCTAAAACAGGCGCAAAATGGAAAAATTCTGTTCCCTTCATAAATATAAGGCGAGTAAACTCTGCGCCGATATAAATGATGGTAGTTATCTGTTCGGGTGAAAATCCATAATTTGCGCGGGCAAGATTCATAAGCGCGACATCGCCAATTTCGATCAGGGCAATCTTTGGCAGCCGTTTTCCAAGAAACGGTTTAATATCTTCTAAAAGGTTGAGTATCGCAGTTCCATCTTCCCGCACAACACACACAAGATTTTTTTCAACCGAGTAGAAGAAATCGATCGCATCGGGCGCTGGCTGCACGGCACGAACACTTCTTATTTCATCAAGAATCCGCTGCTTCAGCTTTTTTCCTACTAAACCGCGATCGCTTTCAAGCGTATGATAATAAATACTTGGCTCAGAAATAGCATAGGAAAAAACATATTCTGAGGGAGGAAATTTTGACAATAACCCAAGAAAAACATTGGTATTTGTTCCCATCCCCTCAACCGATGATTCCGCGCCTGCTAACGCAAATGTCTCGCCGGTCTCAGAAAGATTATCTATTTCATAGGATGCAGTCTGTCGCTCTTCCAATTTTGTTACAAGTGTTGTGGTCTGAAGCTCATCTATTGTTATCTTCCCCTTCTTAATTGAAAGTTTTGCAAGCTTCAATTCCAGTCCATCAACGAATAAACCGATCGCAGTACTTCTTCTGCCTCGTAATGTTGCCATAGATTACCTGTCCTCTTTGTTTTTTTCTAATCTCCTGTTGGAGTGAGATTAAGCAATTGTTGTAATCTCCGTTTATTATTTGCAAAATTCATGGCTACATCTAATGATATTTTTTTCTGGAGATACAACCGTTTTAAATCCTGTTCCATCGTGCACATGCCTTGATCGCCGGACTCAGACATCATCTGATAAATTTCACCGGTATTATTATTTTTAATAGCAGCCCGAACTGAAGGTGTGGCAAGCATGACTTCTTTCGTAAGAACCCGCTTTTTATCGATACTTGGAACTAATTTTTGAGAAATAACACACTGAAGAACATCTGCCAACCTATTCCGAACACGGTCCTGCTCGATTGGAGGAACTTCTCCAATGATACGATCGATACTCTCCACTGCTGACGATGTATGCAGCGTAGAAAACACTTTATGCCCGCTATCAGTAACTTCTAATGCTGTCAAGATAGTATCGGGATCTCGAAGCTCGCCGATAATAATAATATCAGGATCTTGCCTCAAAGATTGGACAGTACCTTCTTTAAACGAAAGAACATCTCTACCAACCTCCCGATGACGGATTATACATCGATCTGATTTATGAACATATTCAACGGGCGAGGCAATAATGACGCAGTGTGCATCAATCTGGTGATTGTTCATATCCAATATGGTATCGAGCGTCGAGCTTTTTCCTGAACCGGTTATTCCCGTAACGAGTATGAGACCTTCTTTAGTGTGCATTAAGCTTAGAAAGCGATTAACATTCGGGTGAAATTCCAATGCCTTATAGGGCCTAACAACTGCGTTGATTGCCCGCATATTAAGAGCAATCTGATCAAGGTCGAAATATGTATCGGCGCGAAACCGGTGCATTTGTTCATTCGAAAAAATTGTATATGAAAAATCGAGATTTCGGTTTTCGAAAAGAAATTGGCGCTGCCTCTCTAAAAGGATACTTTGGATTAAAACATTAGTTTCGTCATAATTGAATGCAGGCAGACCAAGGTCAGGTTTCTTCACGCCATGAATACGGTACCAGATTTTTCCCTGACTGCCGAACCCTCCGAGGTCAATATCAGATGCTACTATATCAAACATCTTAAGAAGAAAGCTATCAAACATACGTTTTATTATTATTCGTTCCTCTTGCGATTGTCGTGAAACTAAATCGCCGATTAGCATTTGTCGTTCAACACCGTATGCCGTTTCGGGGATATTTTCAACAATCTGTTTTATTATTGATCGCGCTTCTTCATACATGGCATTTCAAGTCAAGCTTTAAATGTGATTAAATAGTCCACTACTTTTCATGGGGTTAAATATAGGAAAAAGTTTAATACTTGTCAACATAAAAATGAAAATGCCCCGTGAAATCCTGAAATTTTCAATTTTTCGAGGCATTTATTATATATCTTATAGCTTTTTATGATTTATTTAGGTATTTCCGCCGATTCGTACCACCAAACTACTTTATACCATTGCAATTTGCTTATAGATTTAGCATACTCCAATGCTTCACGGCTGTAATCAATCTGGCTGTTGCCGCGCATGTCAAAATCGCTTCCTGCCGGTCCCGACATTAACAAAGCACCAATAATATCTGGTGTACCTTTGGCAAATGTAACATCTATCACTATTTCATTGTATGCAACCACAAGACCACGGAATTTGAAATTTCCACCGATTGTTAAATTTCCCCTAACAACTAATATTCCCCAGCCATCTATAGTTCCGTTGAATGTTACATTTCCGTTACAATATATTATCCGAGGATTGGTTAAGCTGCCCCATGTCATATTACTACCATATACCCCGCTTGTAAAAGTTGTATCCGCGGCATTAATATATTCTTGAACAAAATCTGCCGGGTTTGACATACTCGAATCAACTACTACATCTCTCGTACCATTAATTTTACTTGCATATGCTAATACCTCTGCTGTGTCTAAAGGATTTAACACGCTGACACCGGGACGGGAGCTCGTATCTACCGGAATAATTAAATTTCCGTTTATATCATGATTCCGACCATCTATAGATGGACTACCACTCATCGAAAAATCAACGTTGGGAATTCGCAGCCCCACAGCAGCATTCACAACGGGGAACGGAACCGGCTGTCGCCGCAATCGCAGCTTCATATAGTATGTTGAATCCATAAATCGCGCATTGGCTGTCAGATCAACGGTATCTAAAAATGCAGGATTTGCCAGCTTGATCGTCAGCGAGCAGCGTCCTCCCATTAGATTTGTTATCATCAATGCTTTTTTCCCGGGGACCAATGAATCAAGGATCGCAGGTTCTTTATTATCCATTCTTCGTAACATCAAATTAATACTGCTCTGTGCGATGTTGCGCGAAGTAGTATATTTATCAAAACCCGATACATTCACGACAAGCTGAGATTTTGATTTATTCATCGTGTATGTAATTATCCCAACTGTAACTGATAATCCCAGTATTATTATTAACGCCATCTTTCCCATAAGTTCTTTCCTTTATTTAAAGATTTCGGGGGTAAATGAGTTTTTGATACATGGCATGTGCATACGTTTGCCGCGAGAAGGTTGTATCGAATGGCTGCGGACTCTCAAGTTTTAGGAGAACATAAACCGATTTTATCCTATTCAAGTTTGCACCCGTAATCGGTGTTGAAAGCTTCGAATCGGTAGAATCAAAATATTCCAATTTAAACTGAACAATACTATAGTTGATAAATACCTTCGTTACATTCTCGATTCGGAAGAGCATCCTGTCACGTGGGTTTGGCGATTGGGCAACCAAATCACCCAAGCCATACTCGATGATATCAATAACGCCCGGTTTATCAGCTAAATTAGTTTTAAATTTGATGTAGCCACTATCTGCCGCAGTTATTGCCGGACGCTGAGCAGGGGGAACCATGTATCCAATTTTATAATAATCAAACTCTATTATCCGGGCTAACTGGATCGTCTGAGTTTGTGTGTTTAGCTCAACGATACCTTTATAGTTTTCATCTGTTAAATTGATGTTAACATTCATGATAATAATAAGAACCATTCCAACAATTACCGAAGCACCTATTATATCGAGCATTACCGTCATACGTTTATTCTCTCTTTCTGTTCATTAATAGTACCGACGATAAATAGCAATATCGGCAAGCTGCAGATAATATCTACTCGTCCATTGATTGTAGGATGCTTCTGCGGGCGCAAGGTTCCGATGTCTCACAGTAACAACTATTCTCTTTACAAATGTTTGTGTGCCTGATACTTGATCCGGGTTCGATTCTAAGACGTAATAAACAGAATCAACGACGGTGAATAATCCTAAAGCATAGGAGTAATAAAATCGGCGGTAATTATGATAATCATCAACATCATCATAATTTGATTTCTTCATTGACTTATAAGGAACAACTGTATCGGGTGGTTCTGGTAAAGGAACTTTCCCCGCTTCAACCCCACTTGGTCCAAAAGCTGAAGGGTGAGTCATAAGACTTAGATTATAAACTTTTACTGAATCATAAGCAACACGCTGATCAAAATATTTCGTTTTAATCTCATCCAACATTGATTGGGCAATCGAAATCGCTGTTAATTCTGCCTCTGCCTGGAGAATAGTTGTCGTTTTACTGAGAATAAGTGTATTCACAGAAAGTGACATTATAGTTAATAATGTCAGCGCCCCGATTACCAATAGCATTTGTCCCGTATTCATAATTTATTCTCTTTTTATTTTAGAGAATTTATGGATAATATCGTGTACAAACAATCACACATGTGAGCAGCATCATCTTTTACCCATGAATCTACTCTAAAAAGGTGATTTCACTGTTAAAAATATGTGAAATTAGAAAAAAATCGAAGTATATTTTTCATCACCCGACCTTTTTAGATTCGACTCATAAATCATTCTTCGGTGGTTGTTGCTACCACTTCTTCTAAAGTTGTAACTCCTTCTATCATCCGTTCCATACCCGATCGTCTTAAATTCCACATTCCATCTCTGACAGCTTGTTCCCGAATAGCCGCTTCATTCACATCAATACCAGAGCTAACGATGATTTGTTTAATTTCGCGCGTAAAATAGAGAGCTTCGTGAATCGCTGTTCGCCCTTTCCATCCCCCATTGCATTTATCGCATCCAACCGGATCGTAAAATGTCGTATTTTTAATCATTTCCTCAGTGAAACCGAATTTCAGGTAGATTTGGACATCTTTATCCGATAATTTCAATGGTTTTTTACAATTTGAACAAAGGGTTCTTAAGAGCCGCTGAGCAACGATTATATTGATGGCATATGCAATCAGGAATGGCTCGATACCCATTTTATACAATCTTGATACAGTGCTCGGTGCATCATTCGTATGGAGTGTTGAAAAGGTTAAATGTCCGGTATTTGCAAGTTTGATCGCTATTTCGGCAGTCGTTTTGTCGCGCATCTCTCCGACCAAAACAATATCAGGATCATGACGAAGAATACCGCGAATAGCAAGATCAAAATCCATTTTCGGACCTATCTTGAGCTGTCTTGCACCTCTGATGATGTATTCAACCGGATCCTCGACAGTCAGCACGTTGACAGTCGGATCGATGACTTGATGAACTGCAGCAATTAATGTCGTACTCTTACCGCTTCCCGTTGGTCCGGTTAGAATGATAATACCTTGCGGTTTTGATATTGCCTTATAGAAAAATTCCTTCGCGGGACCTTGTAAACCTAACTTGTTCAAATCGGTTATTACTTTTCTATCGTCAAGAACCCTGATAACGATGCTTTCGAACTTGTGCTTAAATTCAGTCCCGACAATTGGCATAATTGAGACACGGAACCGAATCTGGTGTCCATCGATAGTACGTTGAATGAATCCATCCTGCGACATCTCTCTCTCAAACCGATCTATGTTCTTCGAACGATCTTTCACAACTGCTGCTACGGCTTCCGGCATCGTGCCTTCCTGAATGTGCCACATCTTTAAGTTTCCATCAACACGCAAAAGAATTTCAGTACGATTACCTTCTTTCCCGACTATATGAACATCGCTCGCCCCCTGCCGCACAGCTTCCACCAAACACCCCTCAACTAAATTCACCAATGCGCTTTTACTGATTTCGCTCTCGAGTGTTTCTTCGTCTACTGCACCCTCGTCCTCAATGCCTGTATCCATTTGAACATCCGAGCTTGCGAGTAATTTCAAAAATTCATTCTCGACAGGAACGACCTGTTCCATCAATCCTTGAAGGTCTTTCAACCTGCAATAACATACTTCATATTTCTTAACACCAAAATTGCGTGCGATGGAAGGAATCCTGCGATCCGTTGGATCGGCAGTTATTACGATCAATTTATCCTGCTGTTTTTCGTCGAAACGAAGTGGTAACGCTCTTGTTTGGATTAGCAAATCCCTGTAGTTTTCCGGCAGTGCATCGACATATTTTTTTATGAAATCAATCCGCCCACTATCTATCACTTCATCACTGAGGTAGATTTCTCTGAAAGCATAAAGATTGGCAACTTCCCGAAAAACAAGATCATGATCAATATGAAAATCAGAAACTAAAATCTGACCGAGATTACGGCGGCTCTTTTTATCTTCACCCTCCCGAACATGCAAAGAACGCTCGAGTGTCTCGTAGTCGATGATCCCTTTTTTTAGTAATGTATAACCTATTTTATCAGTTATGTCTATTTCAGCCATGATTAGTGTTTTTCTTTCCATTATTTACCACTGACCTGCCCGCCGTACAACTTTGGCAGGCGGGGACACTAAGTTCACTCAGAAGCACTAAGCAATATTTAGATTTTAGATAGTTTTGCATAACATCAGCGTTCATGAACTGGCGCTCACCACCGAGAATGAAAATACCGCAAACCCGTCATTCCGACATGTTTCTGGTCGGTCAAAGACTCGACTCGTCGAGAATCTGGACGGAGCAATCTTCAGTTGGCTAGGATTAGATGCTGACCAAAAGAATGTCAGCATGACGAGAATACTGGATGCTGAGCATAGCCGCTGGACATAAACACTGTTTTCAACTCCAATTTTCATAGCAGATTAATTAATGACCACCTGGCGCCGTGCTTGGATGGAATGCGGCTGTCTCGGACGAAACCAATGTCAATGCTGTAAGTACAACCATTATGATCAGGTTCACTTGAAGCTGTATGAAGTCTATCGCATTGCGCATTTTATAGCTTGTTTCACGCTCATAATATTCAGCGAGCTGCAGTGCGGTATGCTTTACGGTTCCGGTTTCAGCACCCGAATGGAACCGTGAAATTGCTGTTTTTGTAAACACACCACATGCTTCAAATGCTTCAGTTATACCCGACCCTCGTTCTATCATCATTGGAACCGCGATTGTTTTTATTTGATGCTCCATGTATTTATTACCGCAAGCTTCAGCCGCCATTTTAATAACGTCAATATTTTCACCTGCACCGCTATATAACGCATAAAAAACCCGGCAAAAAATTTCAATCGCCATTTTATGCAGAAGTGAGCCGAGGACAGGGATTCTCCAGATATATTTATCCCGTATGAAACGACCCTTCTCGGTTGAAAAAAATCTTGCAGCAAATAAAATAGGTATCAATGTAATAATTAAAATAAGAAGGATGTTCTCCTGCATGAAATAACTAAACTGCAGCGATGCCCAGGTCATCGGAAACTGCCGCATATCTACTTTCAACCGGACGAACACTTCTGCCATGTCGGGAAAAATAAAACCGACATAATATACACATGCACCGAACAAAGCGATCAGTGTAACGGCAGGCATGATAAGAGCGCTTTTGAGATTTTTCCTGAATTCGGCTTTGCGCTCCAGGAACTTCGCCGTGCTGTCGTAAATCTCCGCCATATTACCGCTCTTCGATGCCAACCCAAGCATGTGAGCGGCAAATTTACCAAGCACCGCTTCCTGCTTGACAAACACTTTTTCACTGTCCTTCCCTTGTTTCAATTCATTGTTGATTTCTTTGATGGCATCACGCAGCGTTTTGTTTTCGATGTCGTTCACCATCAACTGGAGAATTTCGTTGTAGGGCAGTTTTTGTCTGATCAGATCTGCGCTGACGCGGACAAACGTAACGATTTCTGCATGGGGAGGTTTTAATTTCAGATTGAGTAATTTCTTTCGAACGCTTAGAATACGAAAGCCCATTTTCGAGAGCGCATCCTGAACTTCTTCCCTCGAGAAAGCTTTCTGCTCTCCGATTATTGGTTTTTCAGCTCCACGCTGAACTTTATATAAAAATGTCGCTCGCGGAAGGATTCTCATCAATCTAAATTTCCGTTGGGATGCCATCTGCTGCGCTTTTTGTTTCGCAACGCGTCCGTTTTCTGCTTCAATCACACCTTGTATAGCTTTGCCAGCCGTCGAGATACCTTCAATCCGAAATTCAGGCATAATGTTGCTCCATTTTTTCTCCGTTTAAATTTTTAATCATATTTAACCTTCTCAATGTATAAACTCCTTAAATAAAAAACAACATTTCTGTGACATACATAACAGGTAACCGTCAGTCTTCGACAAGTCAGTCTTCGACAGGCTCAGACTGACAGCAAACAAAACGGTCACCCTGAGCTTGTCGAAGGGTGACCGCTTGTCGAAGGGTGACCGCTTGTCGAAGGGTGACCGCTTGTCGAAGGATCCAGCTCATTCCCAAATTTGGCATGTTCCCAAACAGTCTACGAGTCTGTCCGAGAACCCTAAAAGACTGTCATGTTGATCCCGCTCGATGAGCGGGAGAAACATCTCTCATTTGCAATTATTAATCAGATTCTTCCTTATAAGTTTTCGGACAGATTCTACTACCCGTAGGGAGCTGGGAACGAGAGTTTTATTTTGTAGAACGAACTTCAGTTCGTTAAATATATTACAAAAACGAAATAAATTTCGTTCTACATTTCTTTTTGGACAGCCCCGAGTACCGAAAAAAAAGCTTTGCCAGATACTCAGGTCGTAGACCCTTTTTCTGGCAAAGCATTCATTTGATCTTCAAACACTTGTTTTGTTCGCGCGCTTGAAGCTCATCTTGGATTACCAGCTGGCACTGAATATAATAGCATTATTTCCCAGCGAATCTACAACACAGGTGGCAGTATACTGTCCACCGAGTGACGATGTACCAACAAGGGTTATTGTTGTTGCAGATATTGATGGCCTGGTATAAGCACCATTATCATCCTTCTGCATTTTTGTCGGAATACTGTATGGCGAAACCGGCGTGCAATTAGAACCGTCATAAGTACCACCACCACCACCCATTGTACATGGTCGTATCTTATGCTGATATGCATTTGCTGCAAGATTAACAAGACCTGATGTTAGTCCATCTTTATTCGCCTGTACACTATGAGCGCCGAATTGCGATATACCTACCGCTATGGCGATACCGACTATGATAACGCCCAAGATTATAAGTAAAAGTTGCTGTTGACCCATTGTAAATCTCCTTTATGTTGTTTATAAATGTTAATTAGTTAATTTATTATATTTTTTTAATTTGAATTAATTCCAACCATTATAACCAAATTGTGTTTTTCCTATACTATCTACTGTACAAATTGCAAACCATTTCTTATTAATAGATGAAGAACCTTTAATAACAACTTGATTTTCTGTTGCTTCTTTTTCTAAATCATAATCCCCATTATCGTCCTTTTTGAATTTGGTCGGAATTTTATATTCTTCATATGAAGGTCTACCACCTCCTAATATCCTGGGGCGAATTTTATATTGATAAGCATCTGCTGCAATTGTACCTAAACTTCCCGTAATATTATCTTTATTCGCCTCAGCATGGTGTGCACTGAAAAGACCGATTGATACAGCAATTGCAATAGTTACGATTAACACACCTATAATTATCAGAATTAACTGCTGTTGGCCCATATTAGATTATTTTTTTAGTTATCGTTAGTTGTATATTTAAATTTCAAATAATAACTGCAACCGTTGTGCCAAGCTTGTTTTTTCACCGAAAGAATAAAATTTATGAAAAAAGACGAGTTTGGGAAAGATTTCTAATCCTTATTAAGATTATGAGAAAAGGGGAAGGTAATTATTACGTGTGGGCATGCAATTATTACTGTTTTTTCTATGCCTTCAGTCTTCAACCAACCAGTCACCCTGAGCTTGTGCGGTCACCCTGAGCTTGTCGAAGGGTGACCGATAATTAGCAATGATAATGTCAGTCTCCGACAAGTCAGTCTTCAACACGTCAGTCTTCGACAGGCTCAGACTGACAGTAAACCAACGGTCACCCTGAGCTTGTCGGTCTTCGATAAACTCAGACTGACGGTAAACAAAACGGTCACCCTGAGCTTGTGCGGTCACCCTGAGCTTGTCGAAGGGTGATCGCTTGTCGAAGGATAACCCTGATATTATTTCATAAGTCGTAGACAAAAATATTTTGATGTAAACGCATTAAGTAGTAAATTTAACTGATCCTAAATCCTTAACAAAAATGTTTAGAAGATGGAAACACTCGGTAAGGAAATATTACGACGTTTATCAATCGATTTGAAAACCGCTCCCGAGCGGATTCTTCGGGAATACTGGGAAATATTTATCCTGAATGAGCTGTGCGGCGAAGATTGGAGTAAGTCTTTGGGGTTTAAAGGCGGGACTTCTCTGCGACTCGCTTATGGCTCACCAAGATTTTCTGATGATCTTGATTTTTCTCTTATCGGTACACTGAAAATACAACAACTATTCGCTTGGGCAAAAACTATTTCAAACAGGTATCAGATTGAAATTACGGATCAAGTTGAAAAACGTAACACAATCCTAATTGAATTTCGCATCTGCGATTCAGCTCTCCAACAACCGATGAAAATGAAGCTCGAAATTTCAAAACGTATAGTTAAAAATAGCAAGCAAGAATATGGATTACGATTGTTGTCAAGCCCGGCATCCAATCTGCAGGTTCTATTGCCGGTGGCGGGTTTAGAATCAATATGGAACGATAAGATTGCGGCGCTCTGTAATCGAAAAGAACCTCGCGACCTTTTTGACCTCTGGTATCTTAGTCAAAAATTAATCCGCCCTCTACCCGATGATTTGCCTAAACTTCCCGGACGACGCTTGCGCCTGGTTTTAGGTAAATATCTCCCTGCGAATTATTTACGTCTCATTGATGAATTGGCAAACAGATGAAAGATTTAATCAAAACACTATCAAAGCTTGGAAAAAGTTTTTACACAATCCCCGATCTGCTCAAAATTACTGGATTCACGCGCGATTCACTGTATGTAACGCTTTCAAGATTAGTACAAAAGAAATTACTCCTCCGATTGAATTCTGGGATCTATATCCTTGCCGAAAAATATGATCAACTCGATAGTATTGCCAATGTTTTATATCAACCCTCGTATCTATCGTTTGAATCTGCATTATCACGCTTCGGAATTTTATCTCAAGTCCCATATACTCTGAGTTTTGCAACCACAAAAAAAAGTCAGCGCAAAAAATTAGGTGATGTGTTAGTTGAGTACAAAAAAATCAAACCCCTGCTTTTTTTTGGGTATGAGAGAACAGGCGATCTGTATATAGCAACTCCTGAAAAAGCTCTCATTGATACACTATATTTTTATTCATTCGGGAAAACTATCTTAACACTACAAGAGCTTAATCTGAAGGAAATCAATCACAAAGAAGTCCAGAAGCTCGTAAAACCATATCCGGCAAGAACCCAAAACCTTATCCGGAAACTTTTTGGCAGCAAATAGAAGTCCACTAATCAGACATCAATGCGTCAGTCTTCGACACGTCAGTCTTCGACACGTCAGTCTTCGACACGTCAGTCTTCGACACGTCAGTCTT
>JASEHD010000042.1:0-3693 GCA_030019075.1 Bacteroidota bacterium | reverse complement strand
TCGACAGGTCAGTCTTCGACACGTCAGTCTTCGACAGGCTCAGACTGACGGTAAGCCAACGGTCACCCTGAGCTTGTCGAAGGGTGATCGCTTGTCGAAGGGTGACTAAATGTTAAAAATGCTTCATACTTTACATTTCATGGTGTGCTCCTCTAATCATTCCCTTTCAAATTATAATGAGTGTTTTAAGTTCATCGCTATCTTCTCCGCCGTTATCGGCATCGATTTTATTCTAATTCCAAGTGCATCCTCAACAGCGTTTGCAATCATCGGAGCGCATGGTATCATAGTATGTTCGCCAACTCCGCGTGCGCCCGAGGGTCCATCGGGTTGTGGTACTTCAATTATAATCGGAACTATCTCATCGGGAATTTCCATTGAAGTCGGAATTTTATAATCGGTGAAGTTCGCGTTGATGAGTTTACCTTTCTCGTTGAATCGCATATCCTCATAGAGTACCGTCGCGATTCCCTGCAAAAGTCCGCCAGTAATTTGTCCGTTGATTAAGTCGGGGTTTAGGGCTTTACCCACATCGACTGCAAGAACAACTTTTGGAATTTTCACTTTGCCTGTTTGCCTGTCAACTTCAATTTTCACTGCACTCGCACCGACAGTGTAATGAACGTTCGGATGCCCACCCTGACTTGTTTCCGGATCGCTCAATGCAGATGTGAATTCCGGCATAAACATTCCGCGTCCCAAAATAGGCCCGCCACGATATGAACCATCTGGTTTCTGAATTCCTGCAATGATAAAATCACGAAGGCTCAAAGAGAAATTAGTATCTGTTTTTGATTTTACACATTCATCATCAAGATAAAGTGATTTGCGATCCTTTCCGAGTGCCCGCTCCACAATATCAAAAATTTGTTCGCGCGCATCTATAGCCGCGCTCTCAACCGCTCGACCGCAACCCCAAGTTACATGCGAACCTACAGTTTGCCATTCATAAGGATTTCTATCGGTATCCGGTGTTTCAACACGTATCTTTTCCGGAGGTACAGTTAGAACTTCAGCGGCGATTTGTGCCATGACTGTTAATAGTCCTTGACCTATCTCCATTCCCGAGATGAGAATGTTGATGCTTCCGTCTTCATTGAATTTTAAAAACGCAGAGGATGAAGCATTGGGTGGCATAGCGGGCGCTTTCCAGAATAATGCAATTCCTTTACCGATTGCTTTGTTCGGATCACTCGACGTTTCCTTCTTATTCCATTCGATTTCTTTTTCAACTTTATCTATCGCTTCGATCAAGCCATTCGCGTTCATCTTGCCGCCGTAATTTAAAATATCTCCTTCACGAATTGCATTCTTACGGCGAAGTTGTATCGGATCAATTTTCATTTTCTTTGCAATCTCATTTAAGTGAGATTCGAGTCCGAATAGAAATTCGGAATACCCGAATCCACGGTACGGTCCGCCCGGAGGAAGATTTGTGTAGATGCAAACCGAATCGATACTGACGTTTGGGATATTATATGGACCGGAAGCGGAAAGTCCGGCAGCGTTGACAACATTGGCTCCATACTCGACGTACGCGCCTGCGTCCCAGTTTAAAATATTATCCATCGCGATAATGGTGCCGTCTTTTTTCAAACCAACTTTAATGCGGGCAGTCAGACCTTGTCGCTGATACGTATTATAAAATTCCTGCGCGCGCGACCAGAGAACTTTCACAGGTCTTCCTTTCATGGCAATTGCAAGTGCAGCGCCTAATATTTCCATCGAGACGCCGGCTTTTCCACCAAACCCTCCGCCGATGAATGGTGTAACGACACGAATATCTTTATGCGATAATCCGAGTGGTGCAAGCGCTTCTGCAAACAGGTTTCTTTGTGTATATGGAGATTGAGATGCCGTCCACACTGTTAATCGGTCTGAATTATCGTACAAACCTACCGCGCCGTGGACTTCAATTGCACAGTGCGCGTAACGGGGAACAGTGTAAGTATCTTCGAAAATAAAATCTGCTTCCTTGAAGCCCTTCTGAACATCACCTTTTCTAACTTTTCTGAGATGAGCGATGTTCGTTTCTCCTTTGGGAAAGAACCAAGGAACATGTTTGTAATATCGAAGCTCAGGATGAATGAGGAATGCATCTTTTGTAAGCGACTGCTCGACGTTGAGAATCGCCGGAAGTTCAGTGTAATCTACTTTCACCAACTTTGCCGCTTTCAATGCAGTTGCTGCATCTCTCGCGATTACCGCACCAATCTGTTCTCCGACAAATCTTACACGATCTTGAGCGAATATAAACCGGTCGTGCATGTAAAGTCCGAATCGGAACGGGAAATCTTTTCCGGTAACAATCTTTACAACACCCGGTATTTTCTCTGCATCGCTTGTATCGATTTTATTGATGACGGCGTGCGCAAATTTACTTTCAACAATTGCCGCGTAAAGAAGATCGGGACCGAAATCGAGATCGTCGATGAATTCTGCTGCACCCGATACTTTTACTTTTCCGTCAATCCTGACTGCTGACTTTCCAATGTATTTTTGATCTTTCATTTTGTTCTCTGTTTCTTGCATTATAATGTTATCCAAGTTGGTCCAAAGGATTTCTCAATAGCCCTGACATTTATGTCAGGGTGAGTAAATAAAAATGATTACGACTTTAGTCACAACCCAATACATATTTGTTTTGGCTGAAGCCATTTCATATCTCTTTCCATTCCCCGACCTGAAGGTCGGGGCTATTTCTTCTTTGTCGTTAAATCGGTGATCGCATTAATAATTGGGGAGTAGCCGGTGCACCTGCATAAATTGCCGGATAACGCTTCTTGAATTTCATGCTTATTCGGTTTATGATTCTTCGCAAGAAGTTCCGTTGCGGAGAGAATCATCCCCGGTGCGCAAAATCCGCACTGAAACGAATTATGCTCGATGAATGATTTCTGGAGCGGCGTCAATCCGCTGTCCATAAGTCCTTCAAGCGTAACAACTTCCTGACCATCGACTTCGATGGCAAGGACGAGGCAACTCCTGATTGTTTTGCCATTGATCATCACCGTGCATGTGCCGCAATCACCTTTATCGCAGCCGCACTTCGGACTTTTCACGCCAAGTCGATCTCGTAATACTTCGAGCAATACTTCGTTCGGATTGACTTCGAGTGCAATTGCTTCACCGTTTAGTTTGAATTGAATTTCTTGTCTCATCTAATATTCTCCATCATTCTTCTTTCGCTATAATTCTCTGGGTTCATTTATTCTAATCGCAAAGTCGCAAAGAACGCAGAGTTAAAGATTGTTTACTACTCGTCTGATCCCGAGTTTTAGTTGTTCAACGTAAAAATTAATTAACAAACCAAGCCGTTTATCTAGCAGCCTCAAATAAGTTACTCAAGTTGACCGTTTTTAAGCGGCAAGTAAGCATTCTCTAAATTGTTCGACAACGTGATGGTCTATTTGTGTATTATGTTCTTTGACATAATCGAGTGCATCAAAAGCCACCATTGCACGAATCCGGTGTTGAGTTTCTCGGACAGAAAACTTCGCTAGCAGTTTTGTCGTAAACTTATTACCTTGTGCACGCAGTTCCTCAAGGAACAGGTGGGTCAGGAGGGTGTAAGCAATCAGGACTAGCTGGAGGTGTGATCTCACAGCGCCCTCATCACGGTGATGATATGCCGTTAACCCTAGTGTACTGTCCCAAACGCTTCTCGACATATATTAACTTTCGCAATTATAG
>JASEHD010000041.1 GCA_030019075.1 Bacteroidota bacterium | reverse complement strand
ACCAATATACTAAATTATTTTATTAATGTCTACTTATCTATGGGACGTTACACTAACGTACAGTGCCGTCATGAAATTGATCCCTTTGGTTTGACGACCATGAGCATGATCATAATGCCAGCACACAATATCATTTTCATCAGTATAGGGCTTTTCTTCAATACTATCATCAATGACCATGATGCCAGCAGGGGATTCTACCTCCCGAACATAGCGTTTGACAACACCCCACACGTCTTTGGAGGTTGGACAGGTTTCAGAAAGAAATCGGGTAATGGCATCGTGACTAATTGCTCCATGAAGCAGTCTCGAAAGTCGAGTAGCAGGAGTCTGTTCAAATGAACTTAAAAGATAGTCACTGTATAAATCTAGCAAGGGTTTATTCATTGAAGTTCCTTTTTGTTAATTCATTAAAGATACCAATTTTTGTCATTTTGCGTAACATCAGTTATTAATATTCGAAGTGATGTTTTCATACTTTTTTCTATTGTTTTATTCCCGATTCGTTATGAATAATAGATATTCTTTTCGATAGAAACAAGCACTTATCCCAGAAAAAGGCACCCTGTTGTAAGGGAACGCCCCTCCGACGCACTTCGGTTACTTACACTGCAGAGCTTCAGCGCTTCAGTGACGGAGGAGTTGTGGCGGGTAAATACTCCCCAACATGTGAAAAGGTCGTGAGTGGACAGACTGTGTGCAAAGTTCTCTCGATACTTTATACATTATGATACTCCAACAAGTAATCGTCCATAGCAGCACGTACAACTTTTTCTGCATGATCTCGATTGTAAGGATCACCGATAGAAACGTCGGTATGCACACCCGGAATTATTTTATACGTCAGAAAATAGTGTTTTAGACGATCTATAAGCACTGAGGGTAAATCAGTAAGATCATTAGCTTTGAACCAGATGGGGTCGTTTTCCAAGACAGCTATAATTTTATCGTCGGCTTCTCCGCCATCTATCATCGGCAATCCTCCAACTACTCGTGCTGTAACAATTAAATCCGATCGCAGTATTGGTCTTTCGCTAACCACGCAAACATCCAATGGGTCGCCATCACCGACTTTTGTGCCTGACATTAACTTGCGAACATTTTCTCCACAGAAAGTTTGTGGGATAAAACCATAAAGTGTTGGCGGCTGCGATGATGTACGCTGAGGTCTATCTACACGAATGTATCCCGACTCTTTATCCAGCTCATATTTCACAAGATCGAAAGGGCAGATTTCAATATAAGCGTGAACTAACTTCGGCGGATCAGGTCCAACATCTAATCCGTGCCAGGGATGTGGTCTCCACTCTGAAAATCGTTTCAATTTAGGCATCAATATCCTTTCATTATTTTTTCATATTCTTGGCAACATCGGGGAAGTATTTAGTTATGCAGTCTGGGCATAAACCGTGCGTGAACGTTGCGTTAGTATGTTTCATGATGTAAGATTCCACTTCTCCCCAATAGCCCTGATCATCACGGATCTTTTTGCAGGATGAACAAATAGGAAGCAAACCGCTTAAAGCTTTAACTTCTGAGAGTGCTTCCCGTAATTCTTTAACTAAATTTTCAAGTTTTTCCTGATACTGTTTACGCTCAACAATATTACGTGCAACACCAACAAGCGCAACTGGTTTATTGTCCACATCGTAAACAACTGAAGACCACATCTCGACTTGAAAAGAAGTACCATCTTTACATTTGTTAATTACTTCTCCATTCCAATCACCTTCCTCAAGCGTGGTTTTATGAATTTCCTTCTGAATCTCCTCTGAGACATCGGGCGAGGCAATTATTGAAATGTGTCGCCCATTAAGCTCTTCTTCCGAATAGCCATACATGTCAATAAAAGCGTCATTTACGAATAAAATGCGATTATCAAGGTCGGTGATACAAATGGCATCTTTTACCGATGCGACGGTTTGTGCAAGCAGCAAATGTTTAGCTTCGGCTTGCTTCAACTCGGTCATATCCCGATTGATTGATAGAATTGCATCCCGACCCTCATAATCTATAACTACTGCGCTAGCAACAATCTGGATCTCATCTCCAGCTTTGTTGAGATGAATTGTGTTCACTTTTTCCTTTTTTCTTTCACGCAAAGTCTGTTCTATCGCTTCTTCCACAAGTTGAATATTCATACTAATTTGCTTAAGACTTTTTCCAATAAATTCCTCGCGTTTATAACCATAAAGCTCACACGCTTTTTTATTTACTTCAAGACTGATCTCATCCTTTGGCTCAAAGATCATAATAGCATCATTTGCATTTTCAAAAAGGTTGCGATAACGATATTCAGATTTCTTTAGTAGGAAATCTTGCACACGTTTCCTTTTGAAATAGATAAAACCAAATATTAATATGCCAAATGATAATGCACCTACCGGTAAATAGAATAACGGTTTCAAAAACAAAGGCGGCTCGATAGTAAAAGCAACACTCTTAATATCTGTTCTAAAATTTCCTAATAATCCTTTTGTTTGAACTGTGAGCGTGTGTGGACCAAAAGAAAGATTTGGTTCGATAATCTGTCGCTGTCGCCGCCACGGTGTCCATTCGTTGTTATCAATCCGATAGCGAATTTCGATATCTGTTGACACTTGTCCACCCCAGAAAGAAAACGCTTCGCAATGTGCATATAAAGTGTTCTCTTTTGTAACAATTCCTAATCTATTCACTATTGGTGGAGGATATTGAATTTCTTCAAGGTTAAGAATTTCCACGCCGCCTCCGCTCGTTCCGATGTATAATTTATTCTCAAGTGGAAGCAGGGGCCAAATACGTGCATTCGATAAACCATCATTTAAACCCATGTTGAACCATGTCCCATTATCGAACAAACCGATACCACCCCGAGCAGCAACCCATAATTTATTCTTTTCATCTATCCGAATATCCCATATCGCATTGCTGATTAAGCCATCTGACGTGGTCAGGTATTTTATAGTGTCGTCTTCAATAGAACCGAGTCCATACGCTTGGTCTCCGAACCAAACCTTATTCTGATTATCAATCGCAACTGTGAATATTCTATTCTCTCTTAATCCTTCCTTCTCCGTCCAATGTTTCCATGTTCCAGAAGAAGAATTTTCTGTATTGGGTTTCCATTGACTGATTCCACCTCCCGTAGCAAACCAGAATGAACCATCCATACCTTCAGCAAATGAATAAACATGCCCATTGATAAGTCCGCGTTCAGTTCCCCAATGGATAAATTTTCCATTATCAAAAACATAAGCACCCGGCTCTCTATCAACATTACGATATTCAAAATCTTGTCTAAGAATGCCAAGAAACCACAATCTCCCCTTCCTATCTTTTTTAATTTTATGAATATACCCACCATCTAAACCATTTTTCAAACCGAAGTATGTCCACTTGTGTCCATCCCATCGAAATGCACCTTCAAACGAAAGTCCGCTCGACATCCAAACATTCCCTTCATCATCCTCGATCAAGCCAGTGAGAGCAATTAACTTAGTATTAAAAATATTTTCGATAGTCTGGGTAGTTCCATTTGGTTTACGAATAACGATACCATTGCCGGTTGCGAGCCAAATTGATCCATCTTTTGTGCGGATGATTTCATTAATATTGTTCTTCGGATCGAATTGAGAGAACTTCCATACTTCCCATCTTTTTGAAGTTGCCCGATGAAGATATAAACCTAATTCAGTACCAACCCAGAGGTCCCCATTATTTCTAAATTTTAGTAAATGAGCATTCTTTAGCTGAAGCGGAATATATTGTAATGAAGACCATACACCATCACGACGTACTTTAACAACTTCCGGTTCTTTTTCCATAATCGCATCGCTATTTGGTCCTACATCTAAAGATAAAATATTTTCTATCCCTTCACTTGGATTTTTAGTTGGATTTGAATTGGTCGTCCACTCCCAAAGACCAAAATGACTTCGTGGACTTAGGATAGACGCAAGACCGTTACCAAGACTATCTTCTACTAAAAGTGCGATTCCAATCGGCAGCGAAGGAGATTGTATTTTAAGATTCCACTGATTATTTTCCAACCTATACAGACCCCCGCTTGTATTTAGCCAAGTACTATAACGTGTTTGAAGAACTCTAAAGATTTTTTGATTCTCAAAATTATTAGAAGAATATTTGAACGGTGTTATAGAATTGTTCTGATGTTCATATAATTTCTAATCGGCAGTTAATAAAAGATCATCCTTAAATCGAGCTATTGAGCTAACTTTTTTCCCTTCGCCGTTCACGATTATTGGAATTTTCCTGAAACCTTCGGGACCGCCGTAATATAGTTGATTTGAAATTAAAACATAGATGCTGTCTTGCTCATCTGCAACGATAGTGTTAGGAATTTTTTCCGGGAGTCCATCTTTTTAAGAGATGCTATGCCAATAAAATCCATTGTACCAGGCAGCGCCGAATTCAGTCGCAGCCCATACGATTCCACTCTTAGTTTCGATTACATCGAATACTCTGTTTGAGGGTAGACCATCATCGGTAGTAAAACGCACCCAGCGCCAATCATCGTTGAGTGTGTTTGTTTGTGCAAAGATAATTGTAGTAAGGGTTATCCAAATTAGAAATATTTTCGGAATACTTGATAGATAAAACATGTAATAGAATCTTTTCATTAAGCTATACTCTTTTTATTTCTTGTAATGATAATAAGCGGCACATGCACCTTCGGTTGAAACCATCGGCGCACCAAGTGGATGTTCTGGTGTGCATTGTGTACCGAACGCGGAACACTCATTAGGTTTCTTCTGACCTTGGAGTATTAAACCGGCAATGCAAAGTGGTGATTCTTGTTTTTCTATCATTTCTATATTAAAGATAATTTCACTATCAAAATACTCAAAAATTTTATTTAATTTCAAGCCACTGTGAGGTATCTCACCAATACCTCGCCATTTACGGTTGATTATTGTAAACACATCGCTAATTATTTTTTTTGCTCCAACATTTCCTTCACGGAGTACGGACCGTGAATACTGGTTCTCGACTTCATGCCTCCCTTCTTCAAGCTGTTTAATAGTCATATAAACTCCTTGAAGAATATCCACCGGCTCAAAACCTGTTACAACTATTGGGACTTTGTACCTTGCTGCAATTGGGATATATTCTTCGTAACCCATTACCGTACATACATGACCAGCAGCGAGGAATCCCTGTATATGATTATCGGGTGAAGATAGAAGTGCTTCAATGGCTGGCGGAACAAGAACGTGAGAACAAATTATAGAAAAATTCTTAAGCCCGAGTTGCTTTGCTTGCCAAACAGACATCGCATTAGCAGGAGCGGTAGTTTCAAATCCAACCGCAAAGAAAACAACTTTTTTCTGTGGATTTTGCTGTGCCACCTTCACAGCATCGAGCGGTGAGTAAACTATTCGTACATCACCACCTTCTGCTTTTACTGTAAGTAAATCTTTTTCAGAGCCGGGAACACGAAGCATATCACCGAACGATGTGAAAATAACACCTGCTTGTGAAGCAATTGCGATTGCTTTATCTATCATTTCGATGGGAGTTACGCAAACCGGACAACCCGGTCCATGCAAAAGAGTTATTTCTTTAGGTAGTAATTCTTCGATACCGTACTTCATGATAGTATGAGTTTGCCCACCGCAGATTTCCATGATTGTCCATGGACGGGTAATTGTCTTAGCTATCAGATCAAGATATTTTTTTGCAAGCTCACCGTTTCGGTATTCGTCGATGTATTTCATGCGTGGTGAGAGGATAGAGGATAAATCGTTGTCATTTGTAGGTTGTCCAGTGTTCAAATAAACTATATAACATTCTTCCGACTTCGTCATATCGTTTGATTAAATTTGAATGTTCATCATCTGAGATACATTGACAATCGTGTGCGAAGTCTAACCATAGCTTTGTTTCGTCAGACGAACCTAGCGAATCCATCAAGTGTCGTTTGAATACATTTTCATAAACTCGTTTAGCACTTCCCTCAACAATATTAGCAGTCACCGACCTTGAAGCCCTTCGAATTTGATCTGTTGATGAATACAATTCCTCTTTCGGAAATTTCTTCGTTAGCCAGAATATCTCCATCGCAAGTTCATAAGATAGTTGATAAACCTTCAAATCTTTATAAGACTGAATCATTGATTAATCCTCCAATGATAATTTTACATAAATATTCTATCATCTATCATCTATTATCTATCTTCTATTTTCTATTTTCTATTTTCTATTCTCTATCTTCTGAGTTAAAACCGTCACCGAACTTTTCTATCTCCTCAAACATTTTCAGCGTCTCAAGCGCTTCCTTCTCATCAACTTTACTGATTGCAAAACCGACGTGGGTAATCACATATTCACCTGCTTTTACATCGGGAAGCCATTCTAAACAAATCTCTTTAATAATGCCGCCGAAACTTACTTTCCCCATCACGGGTTGTGATGATGTATTAATTTCTAAAACTTTACCTGGTATTGCAAGACACATAATCTTTCCTTAAAATTAAAAAATCTCAGCGTTCTCTGTTTCCCCGCCTGCTGCGGGCAGGTCTGGGGTAAACATGAACATAAATCTACTGAATCGATTTATCATTTACAATGAAATCTCTTTCTGTCTCATCGCAGCCGCAATTTGCCCAAGTGAAATTCCGCCATCATTCGGTGGCACGCGCTGATGCCAATAGGGTTTGAAACCCTCTTCTTCAAGTCGCCTCACAGTTCGCTCGGTTAGATATTTATTTTGGAAACATCCGCCGCTTAGCACAACTCTTTTCTCACCGATTCTCTTTGCAATATCGACAATTATTTCTATTAGCGTGTTATGAAGTTTAGTTGAGATGTTTGAAATATCTAATCCATTTTTCGCATCGTTAATAACACCGTGAAAAATATCTGACCAATCAATTATGATTTCGTTTTTATCAATCCGAAATCCCTGCACGCCGCTTCGCTTTGGCAGGCGGGCGAAATCCGAAATCCGAAATTTATAGGTTTCATCCATTTGCTTATCTCCAATCGCCCACTCCAATTCCATCGCCGCTTGACCTTCGAATGAAACCTTCTGTCTCAATCCGATGATTGAAGCCACTGCATCGAATAATCGCCCAACACTTGACGAAAGAGGTGAGTTTATTTGTTTGTTGAGCATTTTTAAAAATGATGCACTTTCGGTTTTTGAGCATGACTTTAAAGTCGGAAGGAAATCATACTCAAACATTTTATCGCCAAATAATTCGTACAGTACACCGAGGGCAGTTCGTCGAGGTTCCCTGATTGCTTGCTCACCGCCGGGCAAACGAAATTGTTGGAATGTTGCGACTCGTTCAAACGATGTATCGTTTGTTAGTAAAAACTCACCGCCCCAAATTGTTCCATCAAGTCCATAACCCGTACCGTCCCACGAAACGCCCAAAACTCTTCCATCGATCTGATTCTCAGCCATGCACGAAGCGATATGTGCATAATGATGTTGAACTTGCAATAATTCTTTTCCGATTTCTTTTGCATATTGAGTTGAAAGATATGCAGGATGTAAATCGGCAATTATCTTTTCAGGGTTTTTGTTGTATAAAATATTAAAACTCTTAATTACGCTCTGGAAAGCTTCGTAAGCTTCTTTTGTTTCAAGGTCACCGATGTGCTGACTAATAAACACATTGTTACCAGAGGCGAGAGCTATCGTATTTTTTAGATGAGCACCAACTGCAAGCATTGATTTTTCAGTCGACATATTCATTTGAATCGGAAGAGGTGCATAACCACGGGCACGCCGTAGCACTAATTCTCTTCCCATCATAACTCGAACGATTGAATCGTCAACATGTCGTTTTATTGGACGATTGTGGACAAGAAAAACATCAGCTATGCCTTTCAGTCTTTTAATTGCTTCTCGTTCATCAGTGCAGATTGGTTCATCGGATAAATTGCCGCTTGTTGCAACAACAGGAAATCCAAGTTCACGCATCAATATATGGTGGAGTGGAGTATATGGAAGCATGATTCCGAGATAAGGGTTGTTGGGAGATACGGAGGAAGCGATGTTGGATGTTAGATGTCCGATGTGAGATGTGAGAGGTGGGATGTGGGATGTCAGATTTCGGATTTGGGATTTGCGTTTGAGAAGTACGATGGGTGATTCGGGCGATGTGAGCAGTCTTTCTTCGAGGATTGAGACTTCGCAGTCTTGTTTAATCATTTCCATTGATGGATACATTAGGGCAAACGGTTTTTCTTCACGATGCTTATGTTGTCGCAAACGATTAACGGCATCATCGTTGCGTGCATAAACAATGAGATGAAAGCCACCGAGTCCTTTGACTGCCGCTATTTTTCCATCACGAATATATCGACTTGTTTCTTGAAGTGCCTGATGTTCAGCAGTTAAAACCCTACCGTTTGAATTCCATAACTCTATATGAGGACCACACTTAGGGCAAGCATTGGGCTGGGCATGAAATCGGCTATCATTTGGGTTCCCATATTCATTTCGGCAATCATCGCACATTACGAATTGTTTCATCGTTGTGTTTTGCCTATCGTACGGCAGCGCTTCTATAATGGAGAAGCGAGGACCGCAGTTAGTGCAATTCGTAAATGGATATAAATATCGACGATCACTCGAATCGAAAATTTCTTTCAAGCAATCAGGACAAGTGGCAATATCGGGAAGGACAAAGGCGCTTATCTCGCCTTTTTGATCACTATGTCGGATTTCAAATTTGGTAAAACCAGTAGGATCGAGGTATGAGAACTCTAAACTTTGAACGAATGAGCGGGGAGGTTTTTCTTTTTCAATCTGAAGTAGAAAAGTATCGAGTATCTCTTTTTGACCTTCAACTTCGATGAAAACACCCTGCGCAGAATTCAAAACCCAGCCAGTTAGCTTCATCTCTGTTGCGAGACGGAAAATGAACGGACGAAAACCGACCCCCTGTACCGCTCCCCGAATTACAATGTGGAGTCGCTTCATTATATTATTTATGAAGTTGTCTCACAATCCACTCACACCACTCAGAAATTCCTTCTTTCGTTGTGCATGATGTTTCAAATGTTATTAACTTTGGATTTATCTGAAGAGCGTTTTGCTTAAGTTGATTGGGACTGCAATTCACATAAGGCAGCAGATCGATTTTATTAATGATTAAAACTGATGCGTTGAGGAACATTCCGGGATATTTCAATGGTTTATCGTCTCCCTCAGTTGTGCTGACGATGACGACTTTCATCGCTTCACCCAAATCATAATTTGCCGGGCAAACAAGATTGCCAACGTTTTCAATTATGAGCATCTGAATATTCTGGAGACTTATTTTATTAAGGGCATCTTGTACGAGTTGTGCATCGAGGTGACAGCCGCCGTGTGTAACAATCTGAACCACAGGCACATTATACTTTGCAACGCGCTGTGCATCAAAGTCGGTTTGAACATCTCCTTCAATGACAGCAACTTTTATTTTACCAGCAAGATGCTCGAGTGTTCGTTCAAGTATGCTTGTTTTTCCTGAACCGGGCGAGCTTACAAGATTGAAAACAAAAATTTTATTTCTCTCGAATAATTCCCGATTCTGCTGTGCTATCTCATCATTCTTTTCAAGTATTTTTCTTTCAATCGTTATAATTCCCATAGGAATCTCTTTCAATCATTGAGTTCAATATCGACAATGTTTAGTTCTTTGCCTGTTAGTAATTCGATATCACTGCTATGGCAGCTTGTGCAAAAGAAAACGCCATATTCTAACTGAGATGTTTTATCACATGAACGACATCGTGCGGTTATCGGAACATGTTCAATTTCGACAGAAACGTTTCCAAGAGCGGAGCCATTCTTCAATATATCAAAACAGAACAAGAGTGAATCAGGTACCACGCCAGACAGCTCACCAATCTTCAATCGGATCCTCTTCACTTTTTCATTTGCTTCTTTCGGAACATGTTCTTTTACAATCTCAATAATATTTTGTGCAATTGACATTTCGTGCATACTTATTATACTTACAATAAATAAGCCATCTATAGTTTGGAAAAAACGTTAGTAAAGCCAAAGGTTATTTCAGAAATGTAAGAAAAAGGCGGATGTTTCTCAACGTTGAGAACATGGAGGAGGATGGATTGTTTTGAGTCTATGGTTTTCTGGCTAAGAAAGATCACTCCACCACTACAGCCGTCCCGAAGACCAATATTTCTGAAGCATTCTGCATAATGTAGCTTGTTGAAAATCGGACATCAACAATTGCGTTAGCACCGAGTTTCTGAGCTTCACTAATCATTCGGTCAATAGCTTGTTCACGAGATTCAGCCATGAGTTTAGTATATTCTTCAATTTCACCGCCAACTATATTTTTAAAAAATGCAAGAATATCTTTGCCTATATGGCGAGCGCGGATTGTATTTCCTTTTACAAGACCAAGTGTTTTGAATATACGTTTACCTGTAATTTCACTTGACGAAGTAATTATCATCGCTGAATCTCCTTATATTTATCCGATTTTCGTGTAAAGAATTTTTCTCTAATAACAGAGACCAAAACAATCACAAGCCCGGCAAGCAGGGCAAGAATACCTGCCTTCATAAACCATTCAAGCGTAGTATCTGCAATGATGGACTCGACAGCTTTGAACCCGCCATAGAAAAGTACAATTATGGCACCGATTGAAATGAAAATCCAGCCAATGCCGCGCTCGATACGATTATAAATATTCACCCAATAGCGATCCCACATTTCTTCGGGTGGTTGATTAAATTTTATTTGCATAGTCATCTCCTTTAATTTTTGATATTCATTCCATTCATTTTGACATTCAGGATATAGTGAAAGAAACTGTTGAAACTCTCGTTTATCACCGTTCGAAAGCTCGCCATCGAGTGCTGCCGTCATAAGCATTCGGAAACGATTCCATTCTATTCCTGTGAGAGGTTTGTTAGTCATATCAATCGCTCAAATTTTTCTTTTAAATGTTTACGTGCATTGAAGAGACGCGACATAACCGTACCAATTTGAATTTCAAGGCGCTCCGCTATTTCTTTGTATGAGCATTCTTCTAAATCTTTCAGAATGATTATCTCTCGTTCTTCAACGTTTAGAATAGATAAAGCAGTCCACAATTTTTCAGTCAAATCGTTTCTTTCCGCAATGATTGACGGGTCTTGT
Organism: Bacteroidota bacterium; assembly: GCA_030019075.1. Lineage (GTDB taxonomy): Bacteria > Bacteroidota > Ignavibacteria > UBA10030 > SZUA-254 > JASEHD01. Next base: position 11,903 of record JASEHD010000041.1, on the reverse strand, counting down.
TTTAAATCTACAATATCATTTATCGAATCAATGTTTTCAAGTTTTCTTGCCGAAGAATTACGAAGATGATTCAAACAAAGATTTCTCAGAATTTTATAGTACCAAGTGAAGAAATTCTTTTGTAAGTCGAAACGAGATATTGTTCGATATGCTCGGATGAAAGCATCCTGAGAAAGCTCGACTGCATCATCATGATTTTTTACAAGTCCCAATGCGGTGAAATAAGCTCGTCTCATATATTTCTTGACTATAAAACCATATGCTTCTTTTTGTCCATTGATGCAAAGGGATAACGCATCCCTATCTTCCTGGATATTTACATTTTCAAGTGTTGAAATATTATCCTGCATCAATTACAAACTCTTTATTAGTGATACACGGCAGAAATGAATTTATTCATCTACTTACTTTTCACAGTCGGAATAATGCAGGCAAGAGGGAGTTACAGGTTAGAATATTCATTTTTAAAACCAATATCCTTGAATATCTAAATTCGTTAATCCTAATTTTTCTGCGTAATCTACTACTTCTTTATATTCGCTTCTTGTAATACTTCGATTAATTTCCGGGTAATCAAATGCCTTGTACATCGGGCGATATTGTGACATGATGTTTACGTATGTATCCTTCGGAAGATTATCGGCAATCCATTTGATGATTTCTATTGTACCGCCAACTTTGTTTGGCATAACAAGATGACGAATCATAAGTCCTTGGTACATCAAGCCATCGCTCGCCGGCTTTGCAACACCAACTTGCCTATGCATTTCAAGGACTGCCGTTGCGGTTACCTCGGGATATGTTTCAGCTTCCGATGAATATTTCGCTGCCATCTTCCCATCCCAATACTTGAAGTCGGGCAGATAAATATCGACTACACCATCAAGTATTTTCAGAATTTCTAATTTTTCCCATCCACAAGTATTGTAAACGATTGGTAGTCGCAAACCACGGGCGGCGGCAATATCGGTTGCGAGCAGAATGTGCGGTGAGTAATGCGTTGGCGTTACAAAATTGATGTTATGGCATCCAATCTTCTGAAGATGAAGCATCATATCAGCCATATCCTCAAGCGTATGTCGGCTGCCTTGTCCACCCTGACTTATTTCCCAGTTAATACAGAAGACACAGCGAAGTCCACAGTTGGTGAGGAATATTGTACCCGAGCCGCCTTTACCCACAAGTGGTTTCTCTTCACCAAAATGCGGATTGTAGGATGAAATTTCAATCTGTGCATTTGCCTGACAAAATCCTCTTTCGCCTGCTAATCGATTCGTTCCACACTCGCGCGGACAAAGTCGGCATTCTTTCATCATCGCCCAAAGCTCCTCACCGCGTTTCTTCAGCTCACCGTTTTGATGAAGTTTCATATAAGCAGGTTCAAAATCTTTTTGCTGTGAAGTCATTTCAATTTTTTGTTTACACCCCAAAGCACTTGCTGCTGCCACTACACAGCATTGCTTGATAAACTCACGTCTTGTTTGGTCAGTCATAAGCTTACTCCTTTTCAGTAGAATATGATATCCTCTCTAAAAATCCTTACATTGCCGTAAACGGCAATGCTTATGCGAACAAAGCATTCTTAAGAATGCTGAATTTTATCTTTAAATGATGAACGCAGTCGGATTTATCCGACTTTTATTGGTTTAGCGTCACCGTTTACGGTGATGCGGAAAAGAATTTTATCGTTCTGTGTTACATCAACTCTATAATTTAAAAAATCTCAGGATATTTGTCAACTATCAAGGGGTTTAGTTTTAGGATATATTCCATTCTCTAAGAATGCTTTTTGCTTTATTTATGAACCGAGGAAAAGCATCACTGATTACTGGATTTAATCCTTCTCTTAAATCGTAGGGTGGCTCGATTTCCACTGCGAGTATGCGGATTTCAGTCGGAAACCGGATATTCAGATGTTCGGCAAGCTTGAGAACTTCAGGCAGACCGCCATAGTGCGGTGAAACAGCAGTTGCATGTTTGAATTGCTCAGGAGAAAGCTCAAGCACTGTTCCGGCTTGATGTTTTTTCGTGACAACAGCATCGAGTATAAGAACTTTTTCATATCCCTGGAGCATATCCAAAAGCTCGAAACCGGCTAATGCTGTTTCGACAACATCCACAGGGAAATGCTCAAATTGTTTTTTTAACTCTCGGACAGCCATTAAACCGATACCATCGTCACCCAAGATATCATTACCAAGACCGAGAATTAGGATTTTATTTTTTTGTGATGTCATTCAGCTTAAATTTTTAGTTATAAACTCGTAGAGCGACGAGATTTGTCGCTCTACTTTTTAACACCAGTGATATTTGCACTATTTGATTTTACGACATTTGTGTTGACAGGAATACTTGAAGTGTCATCTGACTGATCTGGTCTTGCAACTCTTCAATATCATCTATGTGCCGGGTTTATTCATAGTGCGACCACATACTGAGGACTTTAACTATATGGTGTTCTTCAAGAACTTGATATACGAGACGATGCTTAATGTTAATTCGGCGGGAATAAGCTCCTGTCAAATCCCCCACAAGCTTTTCGTATCGTGGAGGAGTTTGAAATGGATTTATCTCCAGTATTTTAAGAAGTTCTTGTGCTTTGGGTTTCAATCCAGCTGATACGAGCTTCTTAGCGTCTTTATTAGCTTGTTTGAAGTAAATAAGCTTCCATTTCACCAAGATAGTCCTGTTGTGCAATTCTCAATAGGTGTCTTAAGACCCCGAACAATCTTCTCACGCATCTTTGGAACCGAGAGTAGATATAGTGTTTCTTGTATTGCCTGCCAGTCATCTATTGAGATAAGAACACCAGTGTTTTTTTTCCCAACTATGTGGATCGGTTCATGAGACTTTTCTGATTCAGCGAGTAGTTTCTCTGGAACCTTTGCTTTACGTGCTTCTACAGTTTTCATAAAATTCTCTTCTATGTCTGTTTCCAATATAATTATTTGTAATCAGACTATCAATATTATTAAAGATGCCGCTTGATTCTTTACCGTGAAAGAAATTTGATTTGTCTGTAATCGATAATTAGTACTGCCTAAGGTGGTACTAATTAAGTTTTAGGTTTGTGTAGTCAAAAATATCGGGAGCGTCATCTGCTTAATCTGATCTTGCAGCTCTTCAATTTCATCAATGTGTCTATCTTCGTCCATGAGGATGTTTTCCAAGATCTCGCGTGTTGCAAAATCAGAAACATCGCCTGCAAGTTTGATTACTTCGTTGTAAGCTTTAATTGCGCCCATTTCTGCTTCGTGGTCGTTGGCAAGCTGTTTTGGAATATCAGCACCAATTACAATTTTTCCAAGTTTGCTAACTTCAGGTGTACCATCTAAAAATAGTATTCTCCCGATCAACTTTTCGGCATGTTTCATCTCGTCAATGGCTCGCTTCTCGAAATGCTTGTGAAGTTTTTCTTAACCCCAATCATTACACATTTCCGAATGAACCATATACTGGTTGATAGCTGTCAGCTCATCTGCCAACAAATAGTTTAGTTTATCTATTAGTTTCTTATTGCCTTTCATTTTGCTTTTCCTTTCAAAAAAAGTAGAGCGACTGACTCCGTCGCTCTAAAATATACAAATTAATTTACTCCCGTTATCGTTTTATCTCTTGAATGATTACACCATTCTTATCACGAATATTTATCACTAACGGCATTTGTCCTGGTAAAGTATGTGTAGCGCATCCGAAGCACGGATCGTATGCCCGGAATGCCATCTCTACTTTATTCAGTATTCCATCTGTTACGTTTACACCCTTCTTTATCAAGCCCTGTGCAGCTTTTTTTACCGACATCGCAATCGGTGCATAGTTGTTCGTCGTGCCAACAATCAGGTTAACCTTTGTAAGTATACCGCGCTCATCGGTTACATAGTGGTGGGTTAAAGTCCCGCGTGGCGCCTCAACTATACCAACACCTTCGGTCGGTTTTTCTATTGGTAACGTTCTGATATTCGGACTTGTAATTTCGGGATCGCGAATAAGCTCTAATGCCCGCTCAGCTGCATACAGCAGTTCGATAACCCTTGCCCAGTGAGTGGCAAGCGTAGCATGTACCGGCTTTCCACCGAGTGTTTTGTACATTCTCTCATATTCTGCCTGTGCTAATGGTGTTGCCATACCATCGGCAGCATTTAGACGAGACAAAGGTGTAGCTCTATAAATACTTCCTTCGTTTCCTTCTAAAAATCCTTTCCACCCAATTTTCTTTAAGAATGGAAACTTTAAATATGTCCAGGGTTCAACATGTTCGGCGATATTATCTACATATTCCTTTGGTGAATATTTAACGAACTCTTTTCCATTACAGTCAACAACTCTAACTTTTCCGTCATAGAAGTTCACTCGATTTTTTTCATCTACCAAACCCATCGAATAAATCTTCAGCGAATAAGGATCGCTAAGTATGAGATCAACATACGCTTTATTAGCGAGGACTATGTCATCAAAAACCTTGATTGTGAATTTCCCAAATTCAACCATATCAACAATACGCGCTTCAACGCCTTTACGTTCTTCCTCTGTGAGTCCTTTTGAAACGCCACCAACAAGAGAAGTAACCTGATGAATTTTTTTACCGCCTAACAATTCCATAATTGCAGAGTGATGAGCACGGTGTTGGATAACTTTTTTACCAATTTCAACCCCAACTTTTGCAATAACACCGAGAATATTACGTTCAGCCGCCGGGGCTTCAGGACCAACCACAAAATCCGGACCACCTAATGCGTAAAAGTGAAGAGCGTGATCACCCGAAAAGAAAACATTATACAATAGTTCTCTGAGTTTTCGTCCGGCGCTGGGTGGTTCTACATGATAAACAGCATCACATGCTTTAGCTGCAGCCATATGGTGAGCTTCCGGGCACACACCGCAAAGGCGTGTAGTTATTCGCGGCATCTCCTCAACTGGTCGCCCCACACAAAATTGTTCAAAACCGCGCAGCTCCGGTATCACAAAATAACAATTTTCTACATCTCCGGCATCGTTAAGAAAAATATCTATCTTTCCATGTCCTTCGAGCCGAGTTATTGGATCAATACTTATATGTTTTTTATTTGTTTCTTTCATTGTCATAATCCTCTTTAGAGTTAGATTAAAATCTTATCGGCTTACTCAAACACTTTTTCAAGTGCTTGGTAATTCGAGTGCATTACCTCGATTTTACTGTTTACTTTCTTACTATTGTATTTCTTCAATGATTTAACAAGGTCATCAACAGATTTAGAAAGTTTAGTTCTTGCAGCTATAAATTCTTTTTCTCGGCTCTTCCGGCGCTCCGGAAGTGATGCTTTGTTAAGAATATTCATTTTTTCTTTTAATTCTTTGATTGAAGATTTAACTTTATCTTTATTGTCCTCAGGCATATAATAATGATAAAGCGTATAGAGCGTTGTATGGAAATCTTCAATCTCCTTCAAAATTGGGCGAATTGTTCTGAAAAGTTTTTCATACTGAGTATGAAGATTTTCGGCTGCATCTAGTAGCTTTTGGCTATCAATGGGGGATGCGGCTGATTTATATTCGTCAACTGTAAATTTTAATTTCTCTATATTCTCCTGCCATGCCTGTTTTTTATCTCGTAAAATTCCAGGTAGCTCTGCACTAATGACTTTTTCGCTTCCTTGTTCGACTTCGGGTAATAGCTCAACAAGCATCTTAATATCTTTTTCGGGCCAGGCATTATGCCATATTTTATAAATAACATCATGGAATTCTGAAAGTTCCGGTACTTCGGCTTTCAGTTCTGCATCCGAGCATTCTACATGTTCTTGGCAGAAAACGAATGTATTAAGAATAACACCAACCAAAATTATTAATAAAAGATATCTCAGAACTTTCATAAATTTGCTCCTTTCAAAGTTGAATGTGCCAAGCTGAACCGATAGAATGTTCCAACAGGGTCGACAATTTCTTGTATTATTTTATCTATTTCTGCCGGGTCTTGCGCATCTATAACTGAGCTGATAGCGCTCATCATTTTCGCACCTTGATCATGAACATTGGGTGGAGCGCCATAGCATCCACGACAAGGAACATTAGCTTTAACGCACAGCGCTCCACAGCCGCTTCGTGTTGCGGGTCCCAAACAAATGATTCCTTGATCTAACAGGCACTTATTTGGATCAGCAAAAATTTCATGTGGGCGATAAAAATGTTTTATCTTTTTCTCTTCCCGTGTGCGTGGACACTCGTCGCAGCAGGTCTTATCGCCAGCGCCGAGAATTGTGCCTTTTGGCGGGAGTGGTTTCCCATTCTGCAAAATATCAATCACTGCTTCTATAACTGCTGCTACTTGCGTTGATTGCGGCGGACATCCCGGAATATAATAATCTACATCAACAACTTGATCTAATGCTTTCACTCTTTCATAGAAAACGGGAATTTCTATCTCACCCTCTTTAATTTTTGTTATAGGTTGAGGAAAACGTTTTTCGGGATTATAAGTAGAAACAGTATCCAGATAAACCGTCTTAAAGATTTCTTCTTTTGTTGTAAGATTTGCCAGTGCCGGGATACACCCTTCGTGGGCACAAGATCCAAATGCAACGAGGACTACTGATTTGGCTCTAAGTAGTTTAGCAAGTTTTTCGTTCTCTGAATTTCTAATAGAACCGTTAAACAAGCAAAGTGTGATACTTTTATCCGGCATCGCTTCAACATCCTTATACTTGAAGTCTGTGGCGCAGGGCCAGAAGATAATATCGAAAAATGCTGCAACATCTAAGATTTTTACTTCAATATCGAGAACAGCTACTTCACATCCTCCGCAGCTTGCTGCCCAGTATAGAGCTAATTTTGGTTTTGCCATAAATGATTTCCTTATGTTCTTTGATTAATTATTTTTCATATCTAAATAATGTTGGAGTATTGGATTGTTGGAGTGTATTTTTTCTTTATTACTCCATTAATCCATCACTCCTGTGTTAAACCGCGATTAATTGCTCTTTCGGTTCTTTCTGCTCAAATCTCTGTTTCCAATTCAGAGGTCCGAGTGAACGAATCTGCGCGGTAAATTCCGTTGCCACGTGTTGATAAACGTCTCCCTCGGAAGCGGAAATCCACTCGAGCCGAAGCCGCTTTTCATCGATTCCAAATGATTGCAGCATCTTTCTCAGAAGATGGACACGGCGGAGAGCTTTGTAATTTCCCTCGCTGTAATGACAATCACCCGGATGGCATCCGCCAATGAGTATACCGTCGGCGCCAAGCTCGAATGCCTTCAAGATAAAAGTTGGGTCGACTCGACCGCTACACATTGTTCTTATAACACGGATGTTAGCAGGCGATTTTAATCGGGACACACCAGCTAAATCAGCGCCGGTATATGTACACCAGTTGCAAAAAAACGCTATTATTCTTGGTTCAAATTCCATAGTTTTTTACTCCATAAATTTTCACGATTTTTACTCAGTCACACTTCGACAAGCTCAGTGTGACGGTTACAATGCATTGTCAGTCTGAGCTTGTCGAAGACTGACTTGTTGATGCAATAATTTTTATCATCTACTCAAATAGCTAACAATCCTTCAAGCTCGGCGACAATCTGAGCATCAGAGAATCCTTTACCTGTAATTGCCGATGCCGGGCAAGCAGCAACACAGGTACCGCAACCCTTGCACAACACATCATTAATCTGAGAAATTTTCTTTTCTTCAATGAAATCAATGGCGGTGTACGGACACAAGTTGTTGCAAATCCGACACCCTGCACAGTATTTATCATCAATCCAAGCACGAACCGGATCAATTTCAACTTCACCTTTTGAGATATATGATAAGATACGAGCTGCTGCTGAGCTTGCCTGTGCAACTGTGTCTGGAATATCTTTCGGACCCTGAGCGCAGCCGGCAATGTAAATTCCGTCGCTCATCGTTGAAGTTGGATCCAGTTTGGGATGCCGCTCGAGGAAGAAACCATCAGGACTTTTACTGATAGAGAAAAGCCGTCGAACTGCATCAATGTCTTTCCGTGGCTCAATTGCATTACATAGAATTACCATATCGACTGGTACTTCTAATATTTTTCCTGCTAAAGTATCCTCGCAGCGGATAATCAATTGGTTCTTATATTCTCCAGATGATGTTACTTCGGAGACTTCAGCAACTTTCCCTCGAATGACCTTTACACCTTCATCGAGAATTCGTACATAAAACTCTTCATATCCTTTTCCGAATGCACGCATGTCAATATAGAATTGATATATTTCTGCATCAGTCCGATCACATACAAGGTGAGCAAACTTCAGTGCATACATACAGCAAACACGAGAGCAGTATGGATGATGGTTTGTATCCCTGGAACCAACGCAATGAACAATACCGATAGATCGTGGTTCTTTTCCGTCTTTGGTAAGAACTTTACCGCTTGTAGGACCCATAGAGCTAAGCATCATCTCGAATTCGAGTGAACTGTAAACATCATTCAATCGACCATATCCAAATTGAGTCATCTTGGAGGCATCGAATATATCATAACCAGTTGAAAGTAAAATTTGCCCGACATCAATTTCTACTATTTCATCTTTCATATCATAGTTGACAGCATGAGGTTCACAAACTTTTGCACAGACTTCACAACCGCCGGTCTTGAAATGAATACATGACTCGGCATCGATAACAGGCACACGAGGTATACCTTGCATCGTGGGAACATAAATCGATGTTTTCGGTCCAAGCGTGAATTCAGGTTTCTTACCTTTATAATCTTCGATTACCATCTTAATGTGACCTGTTGGACACACGAGCGCACATGCACCGCAAACGATGCATTTATCTGATTGCTCACCTAATGGAAGGACAACTTCTCTCTTTATTCCACGGTATGAAAATCCTATCACGTTGGCTTGTACAACTTCGCGGCAGACGTTTACACATTGCCCGCAAAGGATGCAGGCATCTTCAGCTTCATCTTTTTCCAAGCTTTCATAGCGTGGTTTTCCTACGTTAAGTTTTTCAGCCATCTCCTTGACCACTTTCACATTGGGCCAACGAGAGAGTATTAATTCCATTAGAAATTTTCTAATCCACCGAATATTTTCAGAATCTGTTAGAACTTCAATCCCTTCACTAACAGGATAATTACACGCCGTAACCACACGACTTCTTTTGCCTCTCACCACTTCAACACTGCATAAGCGACAAACAGCATAAGGTTCGAACAAGTCGTTATGACACATTGTGGGTATCCATACACCTACCTTTTCAGCAGCTTTTAGTACAGTGGTTTCTTCTGGAACTTGAACTTCTATTCCGTCTATTTTTAAAGTTATCATGGTTTCTCCTGATTTTAGTCTACGTAGATTGCATCGAATTTACAGACATCATAACAGATGCCGCATTTATCGCACTTAGCTGGATCAATTCTGTGCTCTTTCTTCAACTCTCCAGCTATTGCACTTTGCGGACAATTTTTCCTACAAACACCGCATCCATGACCTTTTTCAACACATATCTTGCCATCAATTGTATAAGTAATTAGCGGTTTGCAAGTATGAGCGGGGCATTTTTTATTTTTCACATGGGCTTCATATTCCTCACGGAAATATTTCATTGTTGTTAATACAGGATTTGGTGCGGTACCACCAAGCGCACACAACGATGATTCAACAATCAATTTCGAAAGCTCTTCCAGTTTTACCAGGTCTTCTTCGGTTCCTTGACCAAATGTTATTCTTTCAAGAATGTCAAGCATCCGTTTTGTACCTTCACGGCAGGGTATACACTTACCACAGCTTTCTGATTGGACAAAATCCAGAAAGTACCTCGCCATATCAACCATGCAGTTATCTTCATCAGTTACGACCATACCACCAGAACCCATCATCGAGCCGACTTTTAACAGTTCATCAAAATCAACTGGTAAATCGAGTAAACTTTCGGGTAAAAATCCACCCGAAGGTCCACCAGTTTGCACTGATTTGAACTTCTTATTATTCTTGATTCCTCCACCGATATCATAAATGATTTCTCTCAGTGTGATTCCCATCGGAACTTCCACAAGCCCGGTGTTATGAACTTTCCCGACAAGTGAGAATACTTTAGTGCCTGTACTTCCCCCATCACCATTTTTACCGCGCGTTCCAATGGATGCAAACCATTTTGCACCGCGTAAAATTATTTGTGGGATGTTTGCCCATGTCTCAACATTATTGATAATGGTTGGTTTACCATTAAGTCCTTTCTCTGCCGGGTAGATATACTTTGCTTGCGCTTCACCAACAAAACCCTGAATCGAACGAATCAAAGCAGTTTCTTCACCACAGATGAAAGCACCCGCGCCTCGATGAACTTCAATTTCAAGGTCCATTCCTTTTCCGAGTATGTTCTTACCAAGTAAGCCATACTCCGTGGCGTGTTCAAGTGCTCGATAGAAGCGTTTGAGAGCTAATGGATATTCCATTCTGACATAAATATATACCTGCTTCACACCCAAAGCATAAGCGCCAATGAGTACGCCTTCAATGACTGAGTGCGGGTCGCTTTCAACGATACTTCGGTCCATGAATGCGCCCGGGTCACCTTCATCGCAGTTGATGATGATGAACTTTTCATCGCTTTGTGTATTGAATGCTACTTCCCACTTCAATCCTGTAGGAAAGCCGCCCCCGCCTCTACCGCGAAGTCCTGATGCTTTAACTTCATCTATGACTTGTTTCGGCGTCATCGTTGTTATCGCTTTTGTGAACCCTTTGTAACCATCACGGGCGATATATTCATCAATATTTTCCGGGTCAATCAGTCCACGATTGCGCAATGCAATCAACATCTGCTTCCCAAAGAATGGGATATCCGACATTACAGGTATTGGCTCTTTGGTTTCTGGTGGAGTGTACATGAATTTTTTAACAGGTCTACCTTTAAGGAAATGCTCCTGAACTAAAAAAGGAACATCTTCTATACGTAGTCTCTGATAAAATATTTCATCTGGTTGAACCACGACCAATGGACCAACCGCACAAAAGCCATTGCAGCCGGTGGGTATAACAGCAACTTCACCGTGAAGCTCATGCTTTTTTATTTCCTTCTCGAAAGCTTCCAAAAGAGGGAAAGCCCCGTTCGAGACACAACCTGTGCCAGTACACAGCATTATATTTAATCTGAATGGCATTTTTTATTCCTCTTAACTATTGTTTAAATTTTCTAAAACACTTTTGCAAATATTCTTTTATCCAACTCGTTCACTGCCAACAGCGAGTGCATACTCTTTTATAAGTTTACCTTTGACAACATGTTCAGCAAGAATTTTTTTAATCTTTTCTGCGGTTAAGTCAGCATATTTTACTGGTGTTTGTCCGAAGAGTTCGATTGTTGCCATTGGTTCACGGCTGCAAAGTCCTGCACACCCAGCAGTTGTAACAGTTATGTCTTTTATACCCTGTTTCTCTACTTCATCAAGTAATGCTGTGAGTACTTGGCGTCCACCGGCAGCGATACCGCACGTTCCTAAATGTACGATAACTCTACCTCGGTTTTCACCGCTTTCACGCAAACGTAATTTGTCGACTGCCTTTTCTCTTAATTTGTCGAGTTCCTCAATTGTTAATTTTGCCATGGCTTAATCTCCTAATTTAGTTATACTTCTTTAAAATCTTGCCAACTTTGGCGGCTGTAACTTGTCCATATAAATCATTACCGACTGTAGCAACTGCTGCAAGTCCACAACAGCCTAAACATCGAACTGCTTCAAGTGAATATTTGTAATCTTTCGTGGTATCACCCACTTTCACATTCAATTCTCTTTGGAATTGGTCAATAATTTTAGGCGCACCTTCAACATGGCAAGCCGTTCCCATGCAAACCTGAATCAAATGTTTGCCGCGGGGTACAAGCGATAATCCCTTAAAGAAGGTGGCAATGTGAAAAATTTGTGTTATTGGTGTTTGTATTTGATTCGAT
>JASEHD010000040.1 GCA_030019075.1 Bacteroidota bacterium | reverse complement strand
ATGTCTACTTATCTATGGGACGTTACACTAGAGCCTTCAAATTAAATTATATTATATTATTACGGTCGCGGAGAAGATGGCAAAAATGGAATATTTGCCTTTGGCCTCGGTGATGAAGGTAAAAATGGAATATTTGCCTTTGGCTGCGATGATGAAGGCAATAAATGTATATTTGCCTTTGGCCGCGGTGATGAAGGTAAAAATGGAATGTTAGCAGCATTAGATACTGCTAAATTCGCTGCAAAAACCAATGTGAGAGTAATAATAATTGCACGGACTTTTTTAAACATACTAAATCTCCTTATAAATAATTTTGAATAATTGATTAGTTCTCTATTTGAGATGTGCGTCACACTAAATACTATGTACAAATTAGGTAGATAAGAACAAAAATACAAGAAATTCGGTGGAAAAACGTAAATATTTTTTACGAATTTTCGATTGTGTCCCATATCACCTTTTTTATTGTATATAAAAATATTTGCGATTATTCTTGACAAATTAAAATTTATTACATATATTGCTTTAGTTAAAAAAACAACGAATCTTAGCAAGCAGACTCATAAATGCGTTTACCATTTAAAATACTGACAATCTGGATAGGTTTATTAGCATCCTATGTAATAAGTATTTCTATTTTCCCGAGTGAACCGGTTCCATTATCGGGACGTTTAAATCAAATCATTCAACTACTCCTTCTAATAATATCGCTTTATATACTTTTAAAGGAACCTAACAAAAAGAATAAATTTATTTTCTTAAATTTCACAATATATTTTTCATTATCCCTTTTTTCTTTCGTATATGATTTTATTGGATTTTCACTTTTAATTGGGAAATATTCGAGACATCTATACGGTCAGTACCTCTCCATTACATACATGTTAGCTCTATCAATAGCAGTGATTTATCTTGTCATTGATCTTCTTTTCAGGGACTTTAAAGTTAGATATAAATATTTATCAACACTCACAATAGCTAGTATTGCTTTTGGATTTTATTTTCATCCATTCCTTGAGAATCCATTATATTTATATTCAACAATGGATATCAAACAGTGGAAGATGTTAGATACACACATTTCCCAACTCACAACCATACCAAGCTCTTTTGAATTAGCAAATAATGTAACGCTTCAATCATATAATAATGGCAACGCTATTGGTGATCTTTATCCGGAAGAGAACCTTAAACGAATAGAAGAGTTAACTCCATATTTAGATCAAAAGAATGATAATTATATGGTTCTGCTCTGGAAACCCCTTTATAAAAAGATTATTAATATTGATATTCTAATTATCGGATTTATCTTACTCTTTTTTGGTTATCAATATAAAAAAGACCCACCACAAGGTGCATATATTGATAAAATTATGTTTCTAATTTTAATACTCCAATCTATGGATATTCTTCATAACTGGGGTTACATTAAGAGTGTTGAATGGGGTTCGCTCGCAGAATTATTTGCGATAGGTCAATACATTACACTTATTACAGAGCTGGCACTTGTATTATTCTTCAGTTTACGATTACGATTCGTTACTTCTGTACAAGGTGAATTTTATGAAACTGAGTTGGCAACCAACCCGCAGCAAGTGAGCCGATGGCGAGATTGGATCGACAATCTTGTGATAGCTCAATTTTTTAATTATAAAATTTTTAATGGAAGATTATTCCAAAATTCAACGGAAAAATAAATTAATCTCAATAAAATATTAATAGAGGAAGATATGGAAAAGGAGAAGAAGGTTAAATCAACAGAAGAAAAAAAATCTGGATCAATGGAATATCCAATCATTGGAAAAAGTCGCTCTGTCGATCAATTAATCAAACAAATTAACGCTCTATCCAAAAATAGGCGCGATGTTCTGATTGTCGGTGAAACGGGCGTCGGTAAAGGTGCTATCGCTAAAAATATTTATTCCGCTGGTCAAACAGGCGGCGAACACAAACCTTTCATGTCGATAAATCTGTCCGTTTTAGATGATAGAGAATTAGAAGCCGTTCTCTTCGGATACGAAAAACCTAACGAGGGATTGCCATATGCATCGAAGCGGGGTTTATTCGAGTTGGCAAATGGAGGAACGGTTTTAATTGAAGAGATCGAAGAAGCGAGTTTTCGAAATCAGATGAAGATCCTTTCATTTATGAACGAACGTGTCGCCAAACGATTAGGAGGTGGAAAGTCAGAACCTGTTGATATCCGATTGATGGTTACCGTAAAAGAGGATCCGAAAGAGCTTTTAGAAAAACGAAAATTAATGGATGAATTATACAATAAATTCAGCGAGTTCGAACGAGTCGTTGTACCACCGTTGCGTGAACGACCCGAGGATATTCCGCTGCTTGTTAAACATTTTTCAGGCGAGCTTTGTCATGAGTTGGGTATTGGTGAGCTTATAATTGATATCAATGCCATTGATGTTTTAGTCCGGCAAACCTGGCGCGAGAACATTCGGGAATTGAAGGCAGTGGTTGATAAATCTGTTCTTTTCTCCAATAGCGGCCGGTTTATGCTTCCTCCTGAACTCGTCGATGAGAAAACCGAAGTCGTTAAAATGATTAACAATATTGTTACCGGTCAAGATTTCATCCTCGATAAATCACTCGATGCTATCGAAAAAGGAATAATCGAGCGGGCTTTACAAAAATTTGGACACAATCAGTCCCGTGCTGCAACATTCTTAGGAATGAGCGAACAGACATTGCGTTACAAATTAAAACGATTGAATATTGTCAGTTCACGCAGCAGGGTTTAATTCTTTTATACATGTCTATTCAATAAAATGCCCTTTCACATGAAGGGCATTTTTTATTCTACAAATTTTCTTTCTTTCCAAACAACATTGCTGCTAAAATATGCGATAAAGGGAATTAGCAAACCATAAATGAATAAATATATTGCGAAGGCAGGGAAATATTGTAATTGCTTTATTGCTCTAAAACATTTTAGTGATTTTAAAAGAAACAACATCTCGGCAACATTCATGCTGAGAAATATTAAAAACCAAATGGAAGTATCAATAAATGGAACAGAAATCAACATGAGGATTTTAGTAATCCAACTGATTGACATAATTGCAATTCCATAAAATACCATGTCAAGCCCTCCTACCCCCCAACGCTGTTTCTGACGGTATAAAGATTCCCAAGTAGGGCAAGCTTTACTGCGGACAAGTGTATCAATATTCATCGGAAATTTCACTCTGTAACCGGTTCGTCTACAAATGGCTTGTACCAGCGCATAATCTTCAGTAACACTGAATGGAATCTCAGCATATCCTCCTGTTGCAAGGTATGCTGAACGCCGAACTGCTAAATTATTTCCAACGACGGTTAGCGGCACCTTCCACCCCGCAGCTCCCGACGCAATTTCAAATAGAAATAACCAATCAAGTGTTTGCATTCCTTCAAATAAACGCTGTGAATCTAAAAGTGTAAAACCACCTACAATACCAGTTTCTTGATCAAAATATTTAACAGTTTCTTTCACCCACGTGGGCGGTACCCTACAATCAGCATCAGTAAACATTAAAATATCACCCGAAGAAGCAGCGATTCCCTGAGCAACCGCATTTGTTTTGCCGCGAAGATTACCATCACCTGGCACAGAAACTACTGAATAAATGTTCTGATATTGTTCAGCAAATCTTTGAATAATATCCATTGTACGATCTGTTGAGCCATCATTTACGACGATAATTTCAAGTTTATCTGTTGGATAGTTAATCTCGGCCAGAGTAGTAAGACAATCGCCTATTACTTTTTCCTCATTTCGTGCTGCAACAATTATTGAGACTTTTGGTAAATAACTAAATATTTTTTTTTCTCTATTAGATTTAGCTACCCCGATTAAAAGAAAAAATAATTCTGCAATGTATAAAACAAACGCGATTATTAATATTATCGTTAACATACTTGAGTTTCTTATCCAACTAATTTTCAATTTATAAAAACATTTACTCTTAAACAATCGCTGGATTGTTTCTCCCCAAAATATCTCTTATATTAACAATAGTATGAAATCCCCACTAATCATCGGAATTGCTGGTGGTACAGGTTCTGGTAAAACTACTGTAACACAAAAAATCCTTGATAATCTTGATTCCTCGCAGGTAATTGTGCTGAGACACGACTATTATTATAAGGATATTTCTTCATTCAACGGATTACCACCTGAAAAAATTAATTTTGACCATCCTCATGCTTTGGAAACTTCACTTCTTATTGAACACATTCGCCAGCTACGGAACGGACAATCGATCGAGCAACCGTTTTATAATTTTACAACATATCAACGACTACCGGAATGTAAAGAGATTAAGCCTAAGAATGTTGTTATCATAGAAGGAATATTGATCTTTATTGAAAAAGCACTTCGTGAACTCATGGATATTAAAATTTTTGTAGATACTGACGCCGATGAACGACTTCTGAGACGTTTACGGAGAGACCTCCTCGAACGGGGTCGATCTATTGAATCAGTTATGCATCAATACGTTTCCACCGTTAAACCAATGCATCTGGAATTTGTAGAACCAAGTAAAAGGTGGGCAGATATCATCATTCCCGAAGGAGGAGAAAATAAAGTCGCAATTGATATGGTGGTAACAAAGATTAAAGAGATGCTGAGAAATACAAATATTTGTTTAGATTGATTAACGATAATAACAATATTTTTATTTTACGCAGATGTTTATTCTACTTTTATTCTTAATATGTTCAGTTCCCCCTTCATCAATTGCCCAAAAGAATACATTATACGGGATAACATCTATAACAAAAAACGCTATAATCGCAGTCGGTAAAGATGGAACGATTGTACGAATATTAAATGGCGGTAAAAGCTGGATTCGGACAGAAAATATTTTCGGAATTTCCCAGTCATTTCTTTCAGTTAATTTCTCGGATTCCAAAACAGGATGGATTGTAGGTGAGAAAGGCGTTATATTAAGAACTTCTAATTCAGGTAAAACCTGGAAAAACTTAGATAGTTCTTCGCAATCCAATTATTCATACATCCGGTTCATCAATCAAAAAACCGGATGGATTGTTGGAACACATGGTTTAATTTTGAAAACCACTAATGCTGGTAAGAATTGGCACCAACAGAATAGTAATACAACTAAAGCTCTTTGGTGTATCACAATTGTCGATCCCTCAACAGTATGGATTTCCGGAGCGACTGGGACTATTCTAAAAACTACTAATGGCGGTGAAACGTGGAATCTTCTTAGCAGTGATTTCAAAAATGCTTTCTATGCAATCCATTTTTTTGATTATCTCAAGGGTTGGGCATGTGGCGGTTACGGAGCAATAATCAATACTACCGATGGTGGAGCGACATGGATGAAACAAAACGCCAGAGAAGATGTTAGCTATTTTAAAACAAATAATTTTCATTACACAATTAATTTCGCTGATGCAGAAACCGGGTGGGTTGTTGGTTCAAGCGGGGTTATCATGAAAACTATTGATGGCGGATTGAATTGGATTGATCAGCAAAGTAATATCGCAGAAGTGTTACACTCATTGACTGTGCTGAATAAACAAACGGCTTGGGCAGTCGGAGCTGATGGAATAATAATCAACACAACAGATGGGGGTTTAACATGGATAACCCAGTCAGAGAAGAAATGATAATTCGAATTCTTCTGCTTTTAACCATACAAACCTTTTGCATTTTTTATAGAATCAACGTACATTTTATAGGTATTTATTAAAATATTTCAATGCAATTACGAAAACTTTATCGTACAATCGAAAATATTGCAGCAGGAAGTTCTGCAAGTGAAGAAGAATTATTACAACAAGTAATTCACGAGATCGTTCAGAATGCAGAAATCAACATAAAGGGAGGAAGAATATGGAAATTTGATCCAAAGAGTGCAAGTTACGAGCTTATGTTCCAGGTTGGTGATATCGATCAGATTAAATCTCATTATAAAATTCGATTGAAAGATTATCCTCTCTTCCTTGAATTACCAAAATTAAGGACAGTATTGGGGAGCGAACAAGACTGGTATCTTAGAGAACGCGGTATTCTCAAATATTCAGCAACGGGCATAGGTGAAAAAATACGGTGGCGAGACCATACGCTTTTCCGCTACGTTGTAGCATTTAATGCTGATCACCTTGATGAATCGTTAACATCGACACTCAACATCATCAGTGCCGCTGTAAGCTCGGTCCTTCGAAGTAAAAAGATCGAATATAAAGCAAAAGCATTGGAGCGCGATCTTGATAAAGCGCGAGATATTCAACAAAGCATCCTGCCTCAACATGAAATGCATTTCCACTCTTTTGAAATTTATGGTGTTTCAATCCCTGACAGAATTGTTGGAGGAGATTTTTTCGATTATCTTCAAGTGGAGGGTGATTTAGAACGTATTGCCGTGGTGATTGGTGATGCGGCAAGTAAAGGATTCTCAGCAGCAGCTCAAGCGTTATATACTTCGGGCGCGCTTCGGATGGGATTTGAATATCAAACAAAAATCAGCTCATTACTCTCCCGCGTAAATAAATTGTTGAATAAAACATTTTCCGAAGAACATTTTGTCTCATTATTTTACGCCGAGTTCACAGATGATAAAAATGGATTAGTCATATATGCAAATTGTGGCCATAACCATCCGATCCTGCTGCGTGAACAAAAACAGATGCCAGAATTTATAGAGACAACAGGACAAATGCTTGGTCCATTTCCCGACGAGGTATTTCGGACTGAAAATTTTCTCATGAATGTAGGCGATATTTTGCTGATGTATACCGATGGAGTTTCAGAAGCCACAAACGAGAACGGAGAATTCTACGGAGAACAACGCATCATCGACCTTCTTCTTCAGTTAAGAAGAAAAAACTCTAAGGAAATAACAACCACAATATTAGAAGACGTACAAAAATTTAATAGTTTAGGAACACAATCAGATGATAAAACAATTGTAACAATTAGACGAATTTAAGAGTAGGAGAATACCTCGATGCCCGAACAATCAAAAAGAATTGGAACTGTATCCGCTGTTTCAAGCGGCTGTATAACTGCTGTGTTCAGTGATGACATCAACACGATTACATCTCAAAAAGGATTCGAACAAGTTGGGAAATTAGGGTCATACATTACCATGCCCAGCGGTGACAGAACTGTGATCGGAAATATTGTTTCCGTTCGCAGTCATGATCTATCCGCTATCGATGACAAACTGGCACTAAAACCACCCAAAAAACTAATGGAGATACAACTTATCGGCACGCTCCAGAACGGTAGATTTACACGGGGAGTATCATCTTTTCCCGTTTTGGGGAACCCTGTGTACGCCGCTATTTTAGATGATTTAAAAACTATATTTTCTACCTATCGTGAAAATAATTTTTCATTAGGTTCATTATCACTCCTGGATCAGGAACGTTTATACCTCGATCCAAATAAATTATTTGCAAAACATATTGCACTCTTTGGCTCTACCGGTTCAGGGAAATCATGCGCGACAGCCTCGTTACTGCAAAAAGTCCAACAACTCGAGAACACACATATCATCCTCCTTGATCTTCATGGCGAGTATGAACCGGCATTTATTGAACACGGTAATCTCGTTAAAATTACCGAACTTGAACTGCCTTATTGGCTCATGAATTTCGATGAGCTATGCGAAACATTCGTGGATGACAACGAGCCATCAGCACATAACCAGATGATGGTGATGAAAGATGCTATCCTCGATTCAAAGAGAGGAAAGAATTCAACACTAAAAGAATTTTTAACAATTGATACACCTGTATATTTTGATTTTTTAGAAGTCAGTGCAAGGATGCGCTCACTTGACACAGAACGAACTTTGGGTGGAAAAGAAGGACCTTTTTACGGACAGTTCACCCGATTTCTTGTACGACTTGAGAGTAAGATTCAGGATAAGCGGTATGAATTCCTTTTCAAACCAAAAAAATATAAATCGTCCGATACTTTCAATGAATTATTGACCCGACTTTTCGGTATAGATACGGGAAAACGAGTTACGGTTCTCGATTTAAGTCGTGTACCTTTCGATGTGATCAATGTTTTGATTTCTCTTCTTGGAAGAATTATTTTTGATTTTAACCTCTGGAATTCGAGTCGGCAAAACTTCCCCATACTTATAGTATTCGAGGAAGCTCATACATATCTCTCAACGGTAGGCAGAAGCAATGCTGCTCGAAAAACTGTAGAGAGAATTGCAAAAGAGGGAAGAAAATATGGTGTAAGCTGTATGATAGTCAGCCAGCGACCATCAGAAATATCCGAAACAATCACTGCCCAATGCAATAATTTCATTGCAATGCGATTGCTGAATCCGAACGATCAGAGTTACGTACGAAAACTTGTTCCCGATACGTTATCGAGTTTAATAGATATTCTCCCAACACTTCAACAGGGTGAGGCATTTTTAATCGGCGATGCTGTTGCCATACCCGCACGAGTAATGATAGATATGCCTTCACCAACTCCGGCAAGCGGTGACATCAAATTCTTCAATAAGTGGCAAAAGAAAGAGGCGGACACGAACGTTGCCGATGTTGTAAGTAATTGGTGGAAACAGATTAGGACGTAGTAACGGATAGATGTTCGACTTTTGGCTCGGCATAAACGGGATAAAAGTCGGATATCTGGTAACAAAGTCAGCTATTCACATTTGAGACAACTGACGAGAAATAAATTACTCCCCTTTATCCATCTTCGGTGCTTTGCCAAGCACATTCTCTATCGTGAGGTTCTTTATCTTACCGTACTTTAGGTTGCCAACCGGCTTCTCGATTGTTTTTCTATCTCCTACAACAATGATAGAAACTTTCTCCGGTTCGATGTATTTCCTCGCAACTCGCTGAACATCTTCTTTTGTAACTGCAAGAATGTTCTTTGTGAAGTTATTGAAATAATCGTCGGGCAAATTGTATGCAACAAGTTCAGCAAGCTGGTTGGCAATCTGTTGAACCGTTTGGAAACTTTCGGGGTAGCGGAGTGTGAGATAGTTCTTCGCACGGGTCAATTCTTCGTCGGATACCGGTTCAAGGATTCGATTCAGCTCGTAGAAAAATTGAAATAATGCGCTATCGGTAACTGCCGTTTGAACTGCGGAACCCGCAAGAAACGGTCCCGGCATCACACGAAAATCGAAATTGGAGCTTGCACCGTAAGTGTAGCCGTGCTGCTCACGCAAATTCTGATTCAGCCGTGATGAAAATGAGCCGCCTAATATCGTATTCATGACACGGAGTGAATAATAATCTTCCGTCATCCGATCCACACCAATGCGACCTATACGAATTTCGGATTGCGGCGCACCGGGTTTATCTATCAAATAAATGGTTCGCTCTTTAACCTGCTGAGCTTTCGGGAAGGATACCTGCTCAACTTTGCCACCTTCCCATTTACCAAATATTGCTTCAAGTTTCGGAAGAATAGCTTCAGGAGAAATATCGCCAACCACGATTAAGCTTGCGTTGCCCGGAGTGAAATATGTTTGATGGAATTTTTTCAAATCATCAACCTTCAATGCACGTATACTCTTTTCGTTTCCTATTGTTGATTTACCATAAGGGTGATCGTTGCCAAAAAGCGTTTTGCTAAACTGAACGGAAGCAATCGCCCGCGGCTCATCATGCCACTGCATTATTGTAGTCAGTCGCTCTTTCCGATTTCTCTCCAGTTCCTCTTTTGGGAATGTAGGTCGCAAACACATATCCCCGAAAAGTGTCAGAGCATCATCTAGTTTGGACAATGGTGTGAACATTGAAACTCCTGATGTATGCCAGCTTGCAAACGCAGAAATGTCCGCCCCTAAAAAGTCGATTGCGTCTGCTAACTCGAGTGCATTTCTTGTTCCTGCACCTTCTTCCATAATTGACGTAGTCATGCTCGCAAGTCCGGGTTTATCTTTTGGATCGTTCACCACACCCGCACGAATCAGAAGTTCTACTTCAACCAATGGAACCTGATGTTTTTCCATCAGTACAACGGGAATTCCATTTGAAAGTTTGAGATGTTGGATCGCCGGCAGTTTCATGGATGGCGGTGGTCCGAGATCTGGGGGTTTCGTTCTATCTGGAGTTTGAGTGGCAGATGTATTAACGAATAATAAGATTATGATTGATAGACCAGTCAGATGCTTCACTGCGTTCAGCATGAAATTTTTACTTTTTCCGCCGGAGGCGGATGAGCCTCTGGCACATACTTTTGAACTTTGCATTGTTATTTCTCTCCTTTCTCAGCAGCTAATTCTTTTTTACCTTGAGGCACGATGCTTAAAACCACGGCACCATCGTCGCGCAGATATTTTTGAGCAATACTTTGAATATCGTCCGGAGTAAGTGCCTTATATCGAGCAAGATCTTCATTGAAGTAATCAGGATTTCCGGTTTCGACGTAGTAATAATTGAGAAGATCGGCTTTCCCTCCGAAACCACCGACACGCTCCATCCTCATCAGAAAGCTTACTTCATACTGATTAACAGCACGTTGAACTTCCCGAAGCGAAGGTGTTTCATTTTTAATTTTATTAATCTCCTCGCGAACAATTTTCTCTATCTCTGTAAGTGTATGCCCACTCCGTGCGGTTACAATAATCGAAAATACCGAAGCAAGCATGCTCGCATCTTGATATGCGGTTACATCCTGTGCAATTTGGAGATCGTAAACAAGGCGTTTGTACAAACGGGAGTTTTTTCCACCCGCAAGAACCTGCGCAAGAATATCAAGTTCTGCATCTCCCGGTGCAAAATGTTTTGGTGTTATCCAGTTGAGATACAAACGCGGTAACTGAACTTTATCTTCAAGCACGATTCGCTTCTCCTCCGCTAAATATGTAACGGGCTGCTGGATAGGCATGACTGGCTTCCCACTTGGCACATCGCTGAACCATTTTGTAACAAGTTCTTTGGTTTTCAACGGATCAATATCACCCGCAATAACAAGACTTGCATTATTTGGAACGTAATACTTTTTGAAAAACTCTACCACATCTTCAAAACTTGCTGCCGATAAATCTTCCTGCGAACCGATAGTGGGCCAATGGTATGGATGATCAGGAGGAAATAAATTTTCACCGATAACGATTGATGCCATACCATACGGACGATTCTCATACGATTGACGCCGCTCGTTCTTCACAACATCACGCTGTGCATCTACTTTTTCCGGCGTCATAACATCAACTAAATATCCCATCCTATCACTTTCAAGAAACAGTGCAAGCTCAAGTGCGCTGTTCGGGAAATTCTCCCAATAGTTCGTTCGATCGGAAGTTGTTGAGCCGTTATTATCGCCGCCTGCCGCTTCAAGCCACTCGTCAAACTTACCGACTGGAACATTTTTTGACCCCATGAACATAAGATGCTCGAATAGGTGAGCGAAACCGGTTCGTCCCGGTTTCTCATTGCCAGAGCCAACGTGATACCAAATGTTCGCCGTCGCTGTTGGCAGCGAGTGATCCTCGTGAAGAATGACAGTTAAGCCGTTGGGCAGTGTGAATTTCTCGTATTTGACACCGATCTGCCCGCTCGCCAACTGGAGAGCCGCTAACGATAAAAACAACAAAAGAAGAAATTTAGATTTCATATTTACTCCAGAATAATGGATTAGTGTAAATTAAGTTGTCACCGCATTTTCCGTAAAAACTCCAGCCGATCTTTCAGCTTATCGAGAGGTGTGAGAAGTTTATCTTTCCCGAAAATTCCATCCTCCTGCCTGGTGAACGTCAGCTCGAAGTCTTGACTCATTACTATTGCTTCCTCGGGACAGACTTCTTCACAGAAACTACAGAAGATGCAGCGCAGCATATTGATTTCGAATTTTACAGGATAACGTTCTTTGGATAACTCGGTTTCCGATGCTTGCACTTCGATAGCAAGTGCCGGACAAACACGTGAGCATAATCCGCAAGCAACGCAACGCTCGACACCGTTCTGCTCAACAAGTACTGGCCTTCCACGAAATGAAGGAGGTGGCTGCCATTTCACTTCAGGATACTGTCGTGTGAATTTTGGCCGGAACACTTGCGTGAGTGTTATTTTCATACCTGCGATGATCTGAGGAATATAAAACTGCTCATACCATCTAAGGTCTTTTCTGTGTATAATTGGTTTTTGTTTTTCCATAAAGTTTGCAATTTGTAATTTGTCATTGGTCTCTGGTACAAATGACAATTGACCAATGACGAATGACTATATCAGTAATATTATCAAACCAGTTATTAATAAATTGAGGATCGCAATTGGCAGCATAAACTTCCAGCCCAAATTCATTAACTGGTCGTAGCGGAAGCGTGGGATTGTCCAGCGAATAATAATAAAGAACGCTACAATCAGAATAATTTTAAAAAGAAAACCAAACACCTGAATGACACTCACCCAAAAATCTGGAAGTCCGAGCGAATGCACAAATGGAACTTGCCATCCGCCAAGAAAGAGAGTCGTGATAATTGCACTTGCAACGAACATGTTTGCATATTCAGAAAGGTAGAACAAAGCGAACTTCATTCCGCTGTACTCTGTATGGTAACCGGCAACAAGCTCAGGTTCTGCCTCGGGCAAGTCGAATGGCAGACGGTTCGTCTCAGCAAATGCAGCTACCACAAACGTAATGAAACCAATTGGCTGAAGAATGATATTCCATCGCCATCCGGCTTGGGCTTCAACGATTGTATCAAGTTCCAGACTGCCTGCAATCATGATAACACCGATAATGGAGAGGCCCATCGAAAGCTCATAGCTGATCATCTGAGCAGATGAGCGAATTCCACCGAGCAAGGGATATTTACTATTAGAAGACCAGCCGCTCAATGTCAGCCCATAAACACCGAGCGATGTCAGTGCTAAAATATAAAGGATGCCTATGTTAACATCAGCGATCTGCAATTTGATGTCGTATCCAAACAAATTGATACGATCACCAAAAGGGATTACGGCAAACGTCGTCATGGCAACACCGATGGATATAATTGGCGCAAGATCATGAATAAAACGGTTTGCTTTTGTGGGAACGATATCTTCTTTGAAAACGAGTTTCATAACATCGGCAATCGGCTGCAGTAACCCCTGCCAACCGACGCGATTCGGACCAATTCGATTTTGAATACCTGCTGAAAGACGCCGCTCCAATAACACAATGTAAGCAACGCAGCCAAGCATAACCCCCAGTACTACAATTATTTTTATAATAGTGATTATTATTTCCATATTAATCCTTGACGGTAACAGATTTTTTTTTCAGATTCAACAGTGCGCCGTTTGTACCAATTTTCAGATAGGATAAACCTTTAAATGCGGGAATTGCAGCTGCTATTTCGTTAAATACTTCTTCACAGGTATTGTATCTCCATCGTATGCCGATCGCTGTTGCGAGCATATTAACGATACGCCATGTTGCACGGGTATCTCGCTTGATTCCCTGCGTCCAACGATCGTTGTGAGAGCCAAACTTATCCAACCTGCTCAGCTCCATACCATCTAATATTCGGTCATGATCGAGTGTGGCAACCGCCGGGCGATTGCGCTGAACCTTACCCTGAAAGTTCGTGAATGTACCATGCTTCTCAGCATATGACGAGCTTGCAAGGACAACATCAGCAAGTTTCACTGTTTCATTCTCATTCGATGCATGTACAACTAAGAAATCTATTTTGATAAGTGCTTCTGCTATGTTAGGGTCAGCTGCGATATCATCATCGAGAACGTATAACGCTCTCACCTTTCCATGTCTTATATCATTCATTATTGAAGAAAATCCGAATTCGTTACTGTCTGGTTTCACTCCAACCTCTCTGGTACCAACCATATTTGGTGTTTTATCTTCCCGAATTAAAAGCTCATCCTGATCTCCGGTTTTTATGTGGGGCATGATATCGAGCTTCTTCACACCGAGGATACCCATCAGTTTAACAAATAGATAGTTATCTTCGTTAGATGAGAATGCCGAACCGATAGCGGCGATCTCCGGCTTCTTGTAAGCTTTAAGCTCTGATGAAACTTTTGCAATCGCCTCGTCCCACCCAACCTCAACAAGCTTTCCTTCCTTCCGAATCATTGGCGCCTTGATGCGGTTTGCAGCGTTGACATGTTTGAATGTATTCAACCGACCATAATCGCACATCCAATAATCGTTGACCTGCGGATTCATTCGCGGGGTCAGGCGAAGGATTTCGTTATTCCTCACCCACATTTTTATATTACATCCACGTGAACAGCCAACACAAATCGTATCGGTGGACGACATTTCCCATACACGAGCTTTAAAACGGAAATCACGACTGGTTAAAGCCCCAACAGGGCATAAATCAATAACATTCATCGAGTATGGATTATCAAGGCATTCACCTGGGAAGGTTGTAAGCTCAACGTGATCGCCTCGCTGCGTGAATGTGAGCTGCGGTTTCTTTGCAATCTCATCACAAAACCTGATGCAGCGTGAACACATTATGCAGCGCTCAGTATCGAGCATAACATTCGGACCCAGTTCTACACGCTTTGGCTTCCTAACTTTATCAAACTCGAATCGACTCTCGCCAACACTATACTTGTAAGCATAATCTTGCAGTTTACACTCGCCAGCTTCATCGCAGATTGGGCAATCGAGCGGATGATTGATGAGAATGAATTCAAGAACTGCGTTTTGTGCTTTGATAACTTTCTCCGAGTTTGTGTGAACAATCATCCCATCAGCAACTTGTGTTGAGCAAGCAATAACAAGCTTCGGCATCTTTTCTACTTCTACCAAACATACCCGGCAATTACCTGATACGGTTAGTTTTGGATGCCAGCAGAAATGTGGAATGTGTATCTTGCTCTCTCTCGCTGCCTGAATGATAGTGAGGTTGTTTTCAACCTCGTATTGTTTTCCGTCTATTGTTATTTTAACCATTCAATTCTTAATATATTTGATGATAATTCTGTTTGACAATCCTAATTTGTGTGTGAAGATTTATACGATTCATTTAATCGGTTCACATAGTTAAGATGAAATATTTTGAGTTTATCAACAAACTCCTGAATCTCATCTTTAGGCGGTAAAAATGTGGTCCGAAAATGCAATGTGCCCGGAAGCTGCCCAAAACCCGAACCGGGAACAACACAAATTCCTGTTTCTTCTAACAGCGTCGTACAATAATCTATATCGCGTTTTGTTTCGTAACATTCTCGTTGTCCCGGTGTCATCGACTTAATATCCACATCTGGATCATCAGGCAGCACAAACTTAACGAAAGCATACATCGCACCCTGTGGCGTTTCGAGCGACATGCCTTGGATATGATTAATCTCTTTTCCAAGAATCTCTGCTTTCGTTTTCAACTCGCCTAATATTGCATCTCGTTCAATCACATATGTGTTATAACTCTCATCATTTGGCTGAGGCGGAGAAACCATGAGAAAAGTTGCAATCTGTCCCACTGCGTTAGCACAAAGACTTATAGATTGCAATTTTACGAGCTCCGCCATAACGTCGGGAGGAATATTCCTGAACTCAGTATATCCACCCCGATGGCCACACTCACCTAAAAAACCTTTCGATACTGAATGGAAACTAAAAAGCGAAACATCCTTCTCATCTAAATCATGCATCACTCTTGCAAACGAGTAAAACTTAACTTTCGGATCGTATACATTCTCCTGATACACTTCATCTGCCATAATGGAAAGGTTATGTTTTTTTGCAAACCCGACAATCATCTTTATATTTTCGTACGATAAAACGGCGCCTGTTGGATTTCCCGGATTAATGACAGCGATTGCAACGGGATTGATTCCTTCAGCTTTCGCTTTGGTGATACTCTCAGTGAGAATTCTCTCATTGAGCTGCCAGCGAGCTACTTCATCGATGAAATATCCGATTTGTTTTCCTCCATACAACTTTATCGAAGCACTGTACAATGGATATTGAGGAATCGGAATCATAAATCCATCGTTTGGACTTTTCAATAAAGCTATCAAAGCTGCTTGCACTCCCTTACTTGCGCCATCAGTCAGGATGATATAATCTTTGTTGGTCGGAATCCCGTCACGCTTATGAATAAAATCTGCTACAGCTTGTTTGATGAACGGAATACCTGCACTCTGTGTGTATGCGCCTGTTCCGTGAGGATGTTTTTGGAGAATTGTTTTTGCTTTTTCGACCATATCCTTTGGGTAGAGCTTGACGATTTCAGGTTTGTTCATCAATTCCGGGTACTCAATTAAACTAAGCATTTGTCGTATGTACGTCAACGGTTTCTGTTTCAATGCTTGCGGGTTACCGATATTGCAATAGATGATCTTATTACCTTGCTCTTCAAGCTCTTGCGCGCGGATGACAATCGGTCCACGAACCGCATATTCTGCTTCTAATAAATTCGGATTTAGTGATTGTTTGGTAATCATAAAATTTTATTTCATAACACTCGGTTGGGGGATGGGGATTGTTGAGCATGTCCATTCTTAGATTTAAAAATTACAGTCGAAAATTTTTCGATTCTGAATATTTTGTTTGCCGCTTCCATTATCACTTCCTGATTCACCGCATCAATGCTTCGTAATACTTCGTCGAATGTAATATTTTTACCATAATAAAGCTCACCGCTGCCAAGTCGAAGCATCCGATTCGACATATTTTCAAGTACTAACATCATATTACCCTTTATCTGCTCTTTGGTTCGTTTAAGCTCAGCTCTGCTGACCGATTTTGATTTCAACCTTTCAAGCTCTGTATAAATTAAGTCGATAGATCGCTCGATATGATTATTATCTGTTCCAACATAAATTCCAAAACTTCCGGTATCACTGAGCAAATTAGTAAACGAATAAATCGAATAAGCAAAACCGTATCGTTCACGGATATTCTGAAAAAGCCGTGAACTCATCCCTTCACCTAACAGTGTATTCAATACAAGGAGCGGATAGCGCATCTGACTCTTAACACCATAACCGAGCGTACCCATACAGATGTGCGCCTGGTTAATAGGCTTCTCCATGACTTCTTTTCCAGCATGAACCCGGTGCGGTACTTGAGAACGCTCAAACGGATGTTTCGATTTACCGTTCGACTTAAAATATTTATCAATAAGCATCACCAGCTTCTCATGTTTCAAATTTCCTGCTGCTGCAATCACCAATCTTTTAGGAACGAAATATTTATGAATGTAATCAAGCAAGCTATAACGTGAATATTGCCTGATGCTTTCAGCCCTGCCGATAATCGGAAATCCTATCGGGTGCTTGTAGAAAATGTTTTTATCGAGGTAATCATGAATGATATCATCGGGGTTATCTTCGATATTTTTCAATTCTTCGAGAACAACAAGTTTTTCCTTTTCGATTTCTTTCGTATTCAAAATCGGGCGCTGCACAAGATCAGAGATAACATCAATCGCCGTTTTGAGATGTTCATCTAAGATGCGTGCATAGAAACATGTATGTTCTTTTGTTGTGAAGGCGTTGAGGTAACCACCAACCGACTCAAGACTGCGTGCTATTTGTTGATTGCTGAAGCGTTCCGTTCCCTTGAAAACCATATGCTCGATGAAATGAGTAATGCCATTATTCTTTTCATTTTCATAACGAGATCCAACATCTATCCAAACACCAACTGAAACTGAGCGTACGTATGGTATTTCTTCTGTTACGATACGAATACCATTTGGTAGAATAGTCTTTTTGTAATTTGTTAAGAGCGATGGACGGGATAAGCCATTGCTCGGTGAGGATTTTTGCATTTTATGGTTAATACATAATGGTTTTAAATTGAAAAAATATAGCAATTTTGAATATGGGAATCAAATAAGTGAATCTTTAATTTCTTAAATATAGTGTTACTTTACATTGCATGGTACCGAGGGAGAGCGATACAGTGGGATCATTATTCTTTACTCTATGTAACATAGGAATTATATATCCAATCGCACTTCCAATAAGTGCGCCGGTTATGACATCGGTTGGGAAATGCTGCCCCGATTCATGCCGCATAAAACCGACTAAACTTGCCGTTGCCAATGAGCCCCAAAAAATATATGGAGTCCATTCTGAGTTTGGAAAGTAATCATTATAAACAGTTGAAAAAAAGACGGCTGATGCAAATGCCGAAGTGCTGTGTCCTGAGAAGAATGATCTACGTGCATCTCTTGTTGTTTTTTTTTCAAGGGGTACGTTAGGGTTATATGCAAATGGACGAATTCTTTCAACGCTTCCTTTTACTATTAATGGGGTTAATGATGCAAACATCATTGTCTCAAAATACATGAGAGTAAAGGTCGTCCAATCGGTCTGCACTCTTTTATCGGTTATGAGTAAAACTGGAGCGGCAACACATAAACCAACAAGAATATTGCTAACGGTTTCAATTTGTTCTGAATACTTATAAGTCGCACTCCGATCAAACCAATTTATTGATGCCTTTGATAATTGATTAATCTCGTGAAGTGTTAATGATGGAGAAGTTTTGTCAATTGTAAAAGCAACATATCCAGCTATAATATTACTACCAAGCAGTATACTTTCTTTAGACCAACTAATTCTATAGGTCGACTGTGAAAATAGTATATTTACTACAATACAACTAAAAAGCAAGAATCGAATGGTATAATGGTAAATTTTATGCATGATAATATTTTGTTTGATATAATTTAATAGTATAGCCGTTCTTATACAAATATCACAGGGAAATGTAATTAATCTTTCCTTTTGGATATTATGAAAAATAATTATTATATTAGAATCATTCTAAATTAACCATGGCTAATATTTCAGCTTCCGAAATACTGAAGAAACATCTTAAAGAAAATCATTTGCGAGCCACAAATGAGCGTGAATGTATTTTGAATGTAGTGATGAAAATTAACAAACATTTCAGCGCGGAAGAAATATACCAAACACTCAAAAAAAACATTCGAAAGTTGTCTTAGCTACCGTGTATAATACGCTTGATCTCCTAGTATCAATAGGTATCTTGACAAAAAACAGAATCGGTGCCAAACGAACTATTTATGAAACAGCAATCGATAAAAAAGGGCACCATCATTTAATATGTTTGAAATGCAATCAAACCACTGAGTTCAGTGCTGACGAGGTTTCCGATCACGAAATCAATATTGCCCGACAAAAGCATTTTAAAATAATTAATTCAACTCATCAGATTTATGGCTTTTGTAACGATTGCCAGAAAAAATAAAAAACTACCAAGCTCTTTTTTCTATCTGCAATAAATCAACGATTACAATCAATAAATATAAGGAATTACATGAAATCTTTTATAACAATATCTTTATTATGTCTCTTATTTTCTCAAGGGGTGGTTGCTCAGGAAGAAAATACAAACATCGGGGGGTACGGTGAGCTACATTTAAACATACCCGAAGGTTCACTTAAAAAAGAAGCAGACTTCCACCGTTTTATAATTTACCTCAATCACAACTTCAACGATAAATGGAGTTTCATGTCAGAGTTAGAAATTGAACATGCAGGTAAAGAGGTTGAATTGGAACAAGCGTATTTAGAGTTCAAATACTCACAATGGCTTGGATTCCGTGCTGGGGTATTATTGCAACCTTTAGGAATAATTAATTTATATCACGAGCCCCCTACATTCCATGGAGTGGAGCGCCCCAACTTCGAGAAGAGTCTTATCCCTACAACATGGTGGGAGAATGGATTTGGTGTTTTCGGAAAAATAGCGAATAACCTCGATTACACAGCACAGATAACAGCAGGACTTAATGCGAGTAAATTCGATGCTAAAGATGGTATCCGCGGTGGACGCCAAAAAGCCATCGAAAGTTTCTTCGATAATCCATCTTTCTCCGGGAATTTGAATTTTTCACCATTAAATGGTTTAAAAATTGGTGCAGGATTTTTCATGGGCAATTCTGTACCGGCAAACGATATTTCCAGCAGAAAAATTGATGCGAAGGGTCTAATCACTCTACGCGTTGGCAGCTTACAATATTCACGTAACCAATTTGCATTCAAAGCTGAATATGTTCTGATAAATATCGGTGATGCGGATAAAATTAACGCGGCTTACCCAACAATCATAGAAAATATTGTTCCTCAGAAATATGTTGACAGCCATGGAGATACAGTTACACTTCCCTCAACACAAAAAGTATCTACCCATAAAAATATCGCAAGCCAACTGAATGGATTTTTAATCGAGGCATCATACAATTTTATGCCGTTAATATTGGAGACTTCCGAAGAGCTGTGGGCGTTCGCACGAATTGATAAATATAACACCCAAGCAAAAATGCCTATCCACTATGCAGCCGACGAAAAATATAACAGAACAGATTTAACGTTGGGTGTTAGTTACAAGCCAACATACAATACTGTTGTCAAAGCCGATATTCAATTGCTTGCAAACGCTAAGGATGGATTTTCTAATCACATAAAACAATTTAATTTCGGCGTCGGTTATTATTTCTTTTAATTTGAAAATTCTTATCTCAATATTACTCCTTATGTCGACTTGGGGAATTATTTTTCCCCAAGCTGACCTCTTTCAAAAAACAGAAGCTTCACTTAAGAATATTCTGGGTGATTCTGTCAACATCGAAACACTTATTTATATTTGCAACGAGGAAGAAAAAACAAATATCAATAAAATTTCAAGGAAAACAGTTAAAATCGATTCCCTTAATATTTATCTTGCCAAACATGATAATCACGTTTTAGGATGCGCCATAGTTGATGAAGTAAAAGGAAGAAATCAGTATTTCACGTTTTTAGTTGTATCCGATATTGAGGGAAATATTATCGATGTGGATATACTTATCTACCGATCATCGCACGGGCATGAGGTGCAGAACGAAAACTTTCGGAAGCAATTCCGCGGGAAAAACATATCCGATAAAATCCAAATCGGTAAAGATATTCATTCTATTAGCGGAGCGACAATATCATCTCGATCTCTTACGAACGGCGTGAATAAAATTGTGAATATATTTGAAATCATTAAAAACCGACTGCATCAGCTTATAAAAAATAAATAGCATCGACAATCATTTGAATTTTTTATGATTAATAAATTATTTACCCGGAGAGAAATATTAAAGTTAAGCGCAATATCATTAGGCGGTTCAATGTTTTTTTCTCCTTCAATTTTCTCGAAATGGAAAAGCATTTCAAAAATAACCCGCTCAACTTTTACTATGGGTAGTATTGTAAATATTGAAGCTTATTGTGAAAACAAATCAATGTGTCATCATGCGATTGATGAAGCATTCATTGAGATGCGGACAATTGATAAATTGATGAGCATATTTGATGACCATAGTCAGGTATCAAAAATTAACAGATTGGGAGGCAAAGAACGTGTTCATGTTGATCATAGAGTAATTGAAGTTATTAAGCACGCAAAATTTTACTCAGACTTAACAACGGGTGAATTCGATATAACTATTGAGCCGCTTATGAAGGCGTATGGCTTCAGAAAACAATATTCGAATGTTGATGAAATTTCTGACGATAATATTAGTGATGTTTTAGGAGCTATTGGGTCAAAATATATTATCATTGACGAAAACGATTCAACAATATTTTTATCAAATCCGAAAACAAATATAGATTTAGGCGGTATTGCGGTTGGATACGCTATAGATAGGGCGGTAGTTATTTTAAAATCGTATGGTGTTGAATCTGCTTTAATAAATCACAGCGGTGATGCATACGCGATGGGCTCGCCACCTTATGAAGAACGCTGGCTCATTGGAATTATTAATCCTAAAAATACGGATGAAATAATCGAAACAATTGGAATAAAGGATCGAGCACTTTCAACTTCGGGTAACTATGAAAACAAAATATTCCACAACGGAAAAATCGTTGGGCATTTGCTCAATCCAAAAACAGGTTTGCCCGCACAAAAATACATGAGTTTTACAACCACAGCTTCGACATCATTAGAAGCTGATGTTTTGTCAACAGGTCTTTTTGTTGCTAATCGAAAGAATAGCATCAAGTTTTTAAATCAACATAAAGACGTTACGATTTTTGCCATAGATGGAGATGGTGAGATCATAAAAAAACCTTCAGAGTTACTCAAATACTGAAGGTTATTACCAAATTAATTTTGAGATTAAACCAAACCTTGATCCATCATAGCATTTGCAACTTTCAAGAATCCTCCAATGTTAGCACCATTAACGTAGTTGCCTGGAGTTCCGTATTTCGCTGCCGTCTCGATGCATGTCCGATGAATATTTTTCATAATTTCGTGCAGCCGCTTGTCAACCTCTTCACGGGACCACGGCATCCGCATACTGTTCTGACTCATTTCCAATCCTGACGTTGCTACACCGCCAGCATTAGACGCTTTGCCCGGCGCATAAAGAATTCCAGCTTCCTGAAAAACCTTCACGCCCGGAATTGTTGTCGGCATGTTTGCTCCTTCGCACACACATTTACATCCGTTCTTCACTAATTCTTTCGCATCGTTTTCATCAAGCTCGTTTTGTGTTGCACATGGTAAAGCAACATCCACCTTAATACCCCATGGACGCTTGCCGGCATGGAAAGGCACCTTAAATTTATCAGCGTACATTTTTACTTCATCGCGTGCACTTGCTCGCATCTCAAGCATATAATCTATTTTTTCTCCTTTGATGCCATCTGCATCATAGACGAATCCATCGGGACCGGAGATTGTAACAACCTTACCGCTTAACTGTGTTACCTTCATCGCCGCTCCCCAGGCAACATTTCCAAATCCTGAAACTGCAACAACTTTACCATCGAAAGCATCCTTTTTTGTCTTGAGCATTTCTTCAGCAAAGTAAACACATCCGAATCCAGTGGCTTCGGGTCGGATTAGCGATCCACCCCAATTCAATCCTTTGCCTGTCAGCACGCCGGTAAATTCTTTTGTCAATCTTTTGTACTGACCGAAAAGATAACCAATTTCTCTTCCTCCAACACCGATATCACCCGCTGGCACATCGATGTCGGGACCGATATGGCGGAATAGTTCTGTCATAAAACTTTGGCAAAAGCGCATTACTTCGTTCTCAGTCTTCCCTTTCGGGTCGAAATCAGATCCACCTTTTCCTCCACCCATCGGAAGAGTTGTTAGACTATTTTTAAATACTTGTTCAAAGGCGAGAAACTTTAAGATGCTGAGAGTTACCGATGGATGAAAACGCAAACCACCTTTGTATGGACCTATGGCACTGTTCATTTGAATTCGAAAACCGCGGTTAACGTGAATCTCACCGCAATCGTCTGCCCATGGAACACGAAAAATTATTATTCGTTCAGGTTCCACCATCCGTTCTAATATTTTTGCCGAGCGATATTCCGAGTGTCGTTCCAATACAACATCGAGAGATTCGACCACCTCTTGCACTGCTTGGTGAAATTCTGTTTCACCCGGGTTTTTTGATTTAACCTGTGCTAATAATTTTGTTACATAATCAGACATATAAAATCCTCTTTAAAGTTTGAAATGGCTATAATTCATTTTAATGTACCTACTGAATTTTCTTTTAAAATTGTCAATTTTTATGCCAGAATCAAGTTTAGTGAGATGTATTAACAAATGCCTTTTAACTTACGAATCGGTTGTACAATGTCAGCATTGATAAAAATACATTCGAGATATTTCATGAGTGAGAAATATAATAAAGAATTTATTATATTATTACATCTTATTATTCACCTTAAAAGAAAG
>JASEHD010000003.1 GCA_030019075.1 Bacteroidota bacterium | reverse complement strand
AGTCGTTTATGATTGACTATATCTTTTTCTTTTTTATTAACTAATTCTACTTTTCGGTCAAGATTTTCTTCACGGCTTGTTAGCTGTTTCTCGAATACTTGAAGTTTATTACGTTTTGCGTTAGCATCCTGCTCGAACTCTTGCTTTTTCCGATACCATTCATCTTTTACTTCGAGAAGTTTTTCTTTTTTAATGTTGTTTGATTCCTTCTCTGCATCCTCGATAATTTTTTTTGCACGTTCTTCAGCATTAACAATTTTATTTTTACCAATGTGGTTATTTATGTACCATCCGATGGCAAACGATATTCCACTAGCGATAATTATATATAATAATATTAAATTCATTCCAATATCCATTTTTCCTCCATAAGTATAATTTTTCCTTTTCCATTGTATTTAAAATAAAAACCGCATCCAGCCTTATAGTCGTGTATTTAAGAATCTCAATCATACACAGTGGGTACTTGCCTGGACATTTTTTACTTCCACTGCTTGTGGTTACTTATGTGATTCACATAAGATACAAATCCCATTTAAAATGGGCGAGGCCTGTAATCGACGTCCACAAGTCAAGTTCCCTTTAAATATAACTTGTCAGATTCTTTAATATGTCTGACTTATTCACCATGAAATTTAATTTTCATGGAATTGGCTGACAATGCGGTTTTAAATTAATAATATTGCATACTCTCATCGGGAGAGCTATGTCAAAGAACAGTAATCCATTATGTTTCCGTGTTCGTGCACTGTTCGAGAAATTCGTTTATCTTACCAACCTCAGATTCAACGAGTGCTGTGAGAGTTCGACATTTTTCTCTTTCTTTGAAGAGATCTTCAGTAATATTCAGTGCAGTTAGAACCGCCACTGTTAAAGGTGGTTGTTCAGGAATTTTCTCATGTATCGTATTAATCATTTGGTCAACATATCCAGCTACCTTCTTGGTTAATTCTTCACTTTCACCACGTAGCGGATATTCAGAACCAAATATTTTAACTTTTATGCTTTTACTGTCCGTTGCCATAATCCTGCTTAAATTTTCCTATTGAGTGTATTCAGCTTCATAATCAAACATATTAAAAATATTTTAGATTTCAAATTCCTATAAATGAGAATTAATTTTTGAAATTAAATCTCGTATCCTTTCTTTCAGAAACTCTTTTTCTTGTTTTGTGAATTGTTCGTCATTTGACATATTGAGGAGTTGTACCTGTTCCACTCGCAGTCTTTTTATCTCCTGCTCCTTCTCATTCAATTGAGACCGTAAACGATGAAGCTCACCATCCATATCATTTTGGTTTTGTTGTAAGCTCTTTTTTTCCTCTTTTAACCGGTTTATCTGTTCTGAAACAATTCGGACTTTATCCCAGAATATTTTCAGAATGATCTCAATATTTTCGATATCTTTTGTCACACTAACTCCGATTCCATCGAGATGGTTCAATCCGACATCTCCTGCTTTCTGATAATTGCATTAAATTTTATTTCTAAATCTTTCATTATTTTCTGCATTATTTGATCTACTTCTTTTTGTTTCATCGTATGGTCTTCCGCCATAAACTCTAAAGCAAATGTACGACTCTTATTGTTTGGTCCAATCTGTTCTCCAACATAAACGTCGAATAATTCAACCTTCCTCAAATATGTCGATCCACATTCTTTGATCTGCTTCTCAACATCATCGGTTGATATATTTTCATCAATTATAATTGCAATATCACGCATTACACTAGGATAAATTGATAATGGGCTGAATTTTTGTTCTACTTTAAAATTTTTTGTCAAACTTTCAATGTTCATTTCAGCAAAATAAACGTCTTGATCTATATCGAATTTATTTAATAAGTCTTTACTAACCTTGCCAACTAATCCAGCATATTTTCCTTTGATTTCAATATGTAGACCCATTTCACTTAAAGCATTGGTATTAGAATAAGGAATAAATTTCATATTGTCAAGAAAAATCTTTCTAAAAAGTGCTTCCACCTCGCCTTTTAAATCATAAATGTCAATAAATCGGGGTTTTTCAACCCATCCAATAGGCAGCGCTTGTCCGCTAATCGCAAGAATTATTCTATCCTCTTCATAAAAACCATTAATCGCACCGTCATATCTATCAGAATTTACTTTACAGTACACTTTACCAATTTCAAAAAATCTTATATTTTTTGAACCGTGAGAAATATTTGTCTGAATCACGCCAAGAATACTCGGAAGCAAGCTTGTTCTCAGAATTGCCATATCAGCACTGATAGGATTCGAAATTTTTACTATTTTTTCTTCTGAAATAGTTGCATTATCAATTTTTTGCATACTGTTAGAAACTACCTCAAAAAATCCATTCCCAATAAAAAATTGTCTGATTTCATTTTGAAAATCTTTTTCCGGAGGATCTTCAGGAAATTGTATATTGCTCCGAGCTTTTGTCTCAATATTATCATATCCATACAGACGCGCGACTTCCTCTATCAAGTCAATCTCACGTTCTACGTCAGGACGAAAAGTTGGAATTTCAAAGATGATTGACTTGTTGAGATCAGATGTCGATTTAGCATCCTTCGGCTTAATAAAAATCTTATTAAGGTATGATGAAACACTTTCGGTGGTAAGATTTATTCCCAATAGTTCATTCAATTTATCAATTCTTAACTCAACCTCTTTTGTGTTGATTTTCTTAGGATAAACATCGATTGATCCGATTAAAACTTCTCCACCAGCAATTTGTTGAATTAAATAAGAGGCACGATTTACTGCCCATTCGGTAATATTTGGATCGGCTCCTCGCTCAAACCTTTGTGAAGCATCAGTACTTATGCCAAAATGCTTTGAAGTCCGACGAATACTCTGAGGATCAAAATAAGCACTTTCTAAAAATACATTGACGGTCGATTGGCTAATTTCAGAATTTAGTCCACCCATTACACCTGCTATGGCAATAGGAAATTTTGAATCACAAATAAGTAACGTATCCTCTCGTAATACCCTCGGTTTGTGATCAAGCGTTGTAAATGTTTCGTTCTTTTCTGCTGATCTAATAATTATAGATTGCCCAGTCAATTTATCATAATCAAACGCGTGAAGTGGATGACCACACTCCATTAAAACATAATTAGTTACGTCAACAATATTATTAATAGGTCTAATGCCAACTGAGGTTAAACGATTCTGTAACCACTTGGGTGAAGGTTCTATTTTAATATTAAATATCAATCTGCCAGTGTATCGCGGGCAGTTTTGAAAATCTTTTATTAGAACTGATACAAAATCGCCAATGCTCCTTTTACTTTCTTTCAAGTTTGTAACCGGAATTCTAAAATCCCGGTTTAAGATTGCACCTATCTCGCGGGCAATCCCTAAATGACTCATCGCATCGGGTCGGTTGGGTGTAATTCCAATTTCTAAGACAGTATCATTCAATCCTAAATAATCTGCTAATGGAATACCTACTTCAGAAGTTGGATCAAGCACCAGAATCCCTTCCTTGTCTTCCCCGAGATCGAGTTCATATTCTGAACAAATCATTCCCTGAGATTCGATACCACGAATTTTTACTCGAGAAAGAACAAATGGCTTTCCTTCAGGATCATGTTGATTGCGTGGAATTATTGCTCCTTCTTTTCCGACAGCTACAAATTGTCCTGTTCTGACATTTGGTGCTCCACAAACGATCGGACAGATTTCCTTACCAACATTAACTTTACAAATTGTAAGCTTGTCAGCCTTTGGATGAGCATTAACTTCTAAAACTTGCCCAATCAGGAAATTTTTATATTTTTCACCTAACCGTTCAATTGATTCGACTTCCAAACCGACCATTGTCAAGCTATTCGCAAGCTCATCAAGAGAGACTGGTATATCAATATATTCTTTAAGCCAATTTAACGAAACTCGCATAAATTAAAGAGTTATCAGAATTGTTGTAAAAATCTTATATCGTTTTCAAAAAGAATTCGGATATCATCAATACCATATCGAAGCATCGTAATTCTTTCAATTCCCATTCCAAAAGCATAACCTGTATATTTTTCTGGGTCATAGCCGACGTATTTATATACACCGGGATCAACCATGCCACAGCCCAGGATTTCCAACCAACCCGTATTTTTACAAATCCTACAGCCCTTGCCTTTGCAAATAAAGCAAGTAATATCCATTTCTGCACTTGGCTCGGTAAAAGGGAAAAAGCTAGGTCGAAAACGGTACTTAATCTCACTTCCATAAAATTGTTTAGCAAATGCTACGAGTGTTCCTTTTAATTCACTAAAAGTTACACCAACGTCAACGTATAAACCTTCAACTTGATGGAATAGACAATAGCTGCGCGCACTTACGGCTTCGTTCCGATAAACTCGCCCCGGTGCAATTATACGAACAGGTGGCTGATGATTTTCCATAACTCGGATCTGCACTGGCGATGTATGAGTTCGAAGTAAAATCTTTTCATCTATGAAGAACGTATCCTGCATATCACGGGCGGGATGATCTTTGGGAAAATTCAGTGCCTCGAAATTATGATAGTCATCTTCTATTTCAGGTCCGAACGCCTCGCTGAATCCCATTCTAAAAAATATATTTTTTATTTCCTCGAGAGTTCGTGTAATTGGATGCTGTGTGCCGACCCACTTAGGTCGCCCGGGTAAAGTCAGATCAAGAATTTGTTTTTGTTGATGTGTTAATGCTTCAATAAATTTTTTTTTCTCATCGAATAATGTCTGGATGATATTCCTGAGCTCGTTGAGAGATTTCCCGATCGCCGGACGTTCTGTTGTTTCGATGTTTTTTAGATCATCGAACAAATCGGCTACTAATCCTTTGCGAGCAAGGTATTTTATTCTAAAAACATCAAGCTTCGCCATGTC
Organism: Bacteroidota bacterium; assembly: GCA_030019075.1. GTDB lineage: Bacteria > Bacteroidota > Ignavibacteria > UBA10030 > SZUA-254 > JASEHD01. The sequence continues at coordinate 53,817 of JASEHD010000003.1, read as the reverse complement.
TTTGACGGAATTGATATCAATTAGAGCTTTTTGTTTAATATCATTAATTTTTAATAACATGATTCAAAGATTTAAAACAAAAAAAATCTTCCAATACAGTCTTATATTTGGTGGAGATATCAATCAACATCTCCACCTATTAAAGCAGTTGGAAGATTGTTATGAGTTTGCAAATTTAACGACTTCAGCAAAAGCATCTGGTGTTCTTGCAGCAAGATCAGCAAGAACTCGGCGATTGATCTCAATACCTTTTTCCTTCAAAGCTGAGATCAATTTTGAATATGTAGTACCATGGATTCTGGCTGCTGCATTAATGCGTGTAATCCATAGACCGCGAAATTCTCGTTTTTTCAATCTCCTATCACGGTACGCATGTTGACCAGCTTTGTCAATATGGTGTTTAGCAACCGTGAGGACTTTACTTCTGGCACCCCAGTAACCTTTCGCTTTCGCTAAGATGCGTTTGCGACGGCGGTGGGAGGCAACTTTATTTTGTGCTCGTGGCATAGTTGCACTTTTCTCCTTTCCTCGTTATTGTTAATATGTTTTGTGATTTATAAAATATTTTATGCCATTGCAATTTCTTTATGAGGGCAACAGCATCTCCATTCTTTTCTGTTCTTCTTTCGAGACGAGTGTCGACTTTCGCAGATGACGTTTTCGTTTCGTTGATTTTGAAGTCAAAATATGACTTCTGTATGCTTTACGCCGCTTAATTTTACCTGTAGCTGTTTTGATAAAACGTTTCTTCGCTCCAGAGCTTGTTTTCATTTTTGGCATATTAATTTCCTTCTTTCTTAGTATCTGCAGGTTTTTGTTTTTTATCCACCTTTTTCTTCGTTGCTTTTTCAGGAGCAAAGATCATAGCCATATTTCTTCCTTCCAACTTTGCAATCTGCTCAACTTTTCCAACATCAGTCAATTTCTCTTCGAGCCGTTTTAGCAACTCTTCCCCTTGTTCAGCGTATGTAATCTCTCTACCTTTGAACACAACTGTCGCTTTTAATTTGTGTCCTTCTTCAAGGAACTTTCTTCCATGACGTACTTTAAATTCAAAATCGTGCACATCGGTATTGGGATGGAAGCGAAGTTCTTTAACCTGTGTTACCTGTTGATGTTTTCGCTGAAGCTTATCTTTTTTTGTTTGTTCGTATTTATATTTACCGAAGTCCATAATTTTGCAAACAGGTGGATTTGAATTTGGTACAATCTCGATAAGATCAAGTCCACGCTGGTGGGCAATTCTTATAGCTTCATTCGGATGCATAATACCGACTTGTCCCGATTCGTCGATAACACGAACTTGGGAACCTCGGATTTCTTCATTTACTCGAACACGGTCTGATCCTTTTATGGCATTTCTCCTATGATGATAATGATTTTTCTTTTATTTCTTTTACGATTCTTTTTACAAACTCATCTAATGATTCAACACCCAAATCTCCCTTTTTATGCTGACGAACTGAGACATTATCGGTGGTTTTTTCTTTCTCACCGACAATAAGCATATAAGGAACTTTTTTTGTTTCCCATTCTCGAATCTTATAATTCACTTTCTCATTACGACCATCAAGTTCAACCCGTACCTCTTCACTATGCAACTTATTGTATACTTTTTGTGCATACTCGTTCTGAGCGTCTGTTATTGGAAGAACAACCACCTGGATGGGTGCAAGCCAGGTAGGAAATGATCCGGCAAAATGTTCTGTAATTATTCCCATGAAACGCTCGAAGGATCCGAAAATTGCACGATGAATTGCTACAGGTCTTTTCCTCGAACCATCTTCTGCAATATACTCAAGCTCGAATCTTTCGGGAAGCATTACGAAGTCGAGTTGGATAGTCGCAATCTGCCATTCGCGACCGATAGCATCTTTAATCTGAACATCAATTTTGGGACCATAGAAAGCACCATCTTTTGGCTTAAGAATGTACTTTATATTATTTGATTCAAGAGCTTTTTTCAATCCATCTTCTGCTTCATCCCACAGTTTTGGATCGCCCATTCCACCATCCGGCTTTGTTGAGAGGTTAAATTCAGGTTTTAATCCGAAGATAGAATAAAAACGATTCACAAGATTTATGAGCGAATTTATCTCTTCTAATATTTGATCTGGACGGCAATAGATATGAGCATCGTCCATCGTTATCTGACGAACACGAAACATACCGCCTAAAGCGCCGGATATTTCGTTACGATGCAAACGTCCGATTTCTGAATATCTTAATGGAAGATCTTTATAACTCCGAATGCGATGACGATAAACGTATGTGCTTTCCGGACAATTCATTGGTTTGAGACTGAAGGTCATCTCTTCATAATCGAAGTAGAACATATTTTCCTTGTAGTGCTCCCAATGTCCGGATTGTTCCCAAAGTTCTTTTTTAACAAGAATTGGCGTGCTTATCTCCTGATAACCGTTATGATCGAGTTCTTCACGCAGGAATTTTTCAAGCTCGCGAAACATGATCATTCCCTTCGGCAACCAGAACGGTGCACCGGGTGCGATATCGTGAAAGACAAAAAGATCAAGTTCTTTCCCTAATTTTCTGTGATCTCGTTTTTTTGCTTCTTCAATCCTGAAAATATACTCATCGAGTTCTTTCTGCGTTGGAAATGTTATTCCATATATGCGCTGAAGCATTTTATTCTTTTCGCTTCCCCGCCAGTATGCACCGGCTACACTGAGAAGTTTGATAGCTTTAATTCTTCCCGTTGAGGAAATGTGCGGACCTGAGCATAAATCTGTAAAATTACCGTGATGATACAAACTTATTTTTTGACCTTTAAGTTCTTCAAGTAATTCAATCTTATACGGATCGTTCTTAGTTCTGAAATACGAGACGGCATCTTCCCATGATCTTTCTTCCCGGGTGAATGCTGAGTTTTGCTTTGCTAACTCGATCATCTTTTGTTCGATCTTTACGAGATCGTCATTTGAAAGTGTATGTGAACCTAAGTCGAGATCATAGTAGAAACCCTCATCTATTGCAGGTCCAATCCCAAATTTCGTTCCGGGAAAAAGTATTTCAACTGCCTCAGCCATTAAATGAGCAGAGCTGTGCCAATAGGCGTGTTTACCACCTGCATCTTGCCACTTAAGAATTTTTACAGGGGCATCTTTTTCAATTTTTCGAGATAGATCCCAGACTTCACCATTAACTTCAATCGCTAAAGCATCGCGATGAAGACCCGTACTAATCCGTTTGGCGATCTCGTTTCCGGTAATGCCGTTGTCGTATTCCTGAGTGTTCCCGTCGGGAAACGTTATTTTAATCTTTGACATTTATGTATTAGCAAATAAAAAATCGGATAAATCCGATTTCAGAAAAATAACCTTTAAAATATATTTTTTGATGTATTCTGAAATTTCAATTTTTCCTTTCTTTTGGGCTCTATAGGACTCGAACCTATGACCTTCCCGTTCTGTCTAACAGACAGAACTGGAAGCTCTAACCAACTGTTTCTTGTTAATCAATCGTTCGATGAATTCTCTACTCTTTTGACCCTTAATCTCTTTTTCTCGCTTCATCGCTTCAGAACGAGTCGCGAATTCTTCAACATTAACCAAAGTCCATGGACCTCTTCCTTTTGTGTACGGTGATTTACCATTATCATGCTCACTCATTCTTCGCTCAAGATTATCGGTATGTCCAACATAATACTGACCAATTTTCTTACTCTGAAGAATGTACACAAAATACATGTGGGCTCTATAGGACTCGAACCTATGACCTCTACCATGTCAAGGTAGCGCTCTAACCAACTGAGCTAAGAGCCCATTGCACATTCGTGCGTGCCGGGGATCGGAATCGAACCGACACTCCCCTTGCGGAGAACAGGATTTTAAGTCCTGTGCGTCTACCAGTTTCGCCACCCCGGCATACTAATTCAAAATGCAAAAGTTAAAAGTAAAAAATATTAATCATTTCCTTTTTTTTAATTTTGAATTTTGACTTTTTACTTGGTCAAGAGGCGCCGAGCGGATTCGAACCGCTGCATAAAGGTTTTGCAGACCTCTCCCTTACCACTTGGGTACGGCGCCAGATAAAATTTGCTTCACACACATTATCTCACTTATCACTCTTGCCCGCCTTCGGCGGGTGCGGTACGGCATCAGATAAAATTTGCTTTATTTCTTCTCTACCCTTTCCTGTCTTTAAATATTTTTCTCTTTGCTTAGCATCATCTCCATCTTCAAACTCTTCAGTATAAATTAATTCAAATGGACATCTACTCTTCGTAGATTTTGTTTTTCCTGAGTTATGTTCTTTCAAACGCCTTTTAATATCATTCGTAGATCCTGTATAATGTTTTCCGTCTTTTAAACTTTTTAAAATATAAACTATATACATACAATCTCACTTACCTCTCTTGCCCGCCTTCGGCGGGTGCGGTACGGCGCCAGAATAATCAAAATAATTAAAAATGCAAAAGTAAAAAAATCCTTTGTTTTATGATATGGTATCTTTACTTTTGCATTATTTGAGCGGGAAACGGGATTCGAACCCGCGACATTCACCTTGGCAAGGTGACGCTCTACCAACTGAGCTATTCCCGCAATTAATGGGTATTAATATAACAAAATTTCCACGCTTACGCAAATAAAAACTGGCAATCTATGTGGAATATATGATGTTTCCGTGATATTCAGACAGGATTTCACTTCATCATTTTTCTCTTTTATTATTCAAGTTCATTAAGTCAAGATACGATTTATTAATGAAATCGCTATCGTTAATACAAAATTTTTGAATGAGAATATTTACAACATCCCCGGCATTCTTTGTTGCAGCCATTGGGACCTCAAATTCGATGAAGGTACCTAATTCGTCAACATAATCAATATGAATACGTGTCCCGTGGTATAAAAATAACTTCCGATTTTTTCTGACAACAGCTTGAATACCATATGATTTTTCAAGTTTAGATTTCAAAATTTTGGGATCATCAATCTGGAGGATATCGAAATCACTTCTACGCAGACTTGAATTTTCTTCACGTCGATAGTAAATCAATTTTTCGCTTTTACTTCAAGATTGGATGGCATTTAGCAAGTATGTAACGATAAAAAAATCAGCGAGAGATTTCAAGTATCTCATACTCCAATATACCGGCAGGGACCTGGATCTTAATCCGGTCACCCTCCTTTTTACCGATCAATCCTTTGCCTATGGGTGATGTTACAGAAATTTTATTTTTATCGAAATCAGCTTCCTCAGGTGAGACCAGCATATAAGTTACAGTTTCTTTCGAGCGTAGATCCATTATCTTAACAGTTGAGAGAATATACACTTTATCGTTTGGAAGCTCTTTACTTTCGATGATGCGTGTGCGTGATAATGTGTGTTCAATTTTTGCAATCTTCAGCTCAAGATGCTGCTGTGCTTCTTTAGCCGCATCATACTCAGCGTTCTCGGATAGATCACCGTGACTACGCGCTTCCTGAATCTTTTGAGCCATTTCAGCACGTCCATGTAACTTAAGTTCATGGAGCTCGTGTTCGAGTTCCACTAATCTCTCTCGAGTGAGATATATAATCCCATTATTTTTACTCTCACTCATAAATCACTACAAAAAAAACCATAACAAATATGAAAATATATTAACAAAAAAAGAGCCATCACAATAATCAGTGATGGCTGGTGAATTGATTTCTTAAATTAATCTACAACATGGAGATTAGAAAAGCAAGTAAAATTTATTTCTTTTGATCAAGGAGGATTAAATGACCCAATTTGTCGCGTTTAGCTTTAAGATACTTTTCGTTGTGTTCATGGGGTTTAACTTCCAATGGAACACGTTCAACAATATCCAACCCATAACCATGCAAACCTACTATCTTTTTGGGATTATTTGTCATTAATCGGATTTGTCGAACACCCAAATCTCTAAGGATTTGGGCTCCAATTCCGTAATCCCGCAGGTCAGGTCGAAATCCTAATTTCTCATTTGCTTCCACAGTATCCAATCCTTCATCCTGAAGTTTGTAAGCTTTTAGCTTATTCATCAAACCGATACCGCGTCCTTCCTGTCGCATGTAAAGGATTATACCATTACCCTCTTTTTCAACCATCTTAAGTGATGCAACAAGTTGATCATTACAATCGCAGCGAAGTGAACCGAAGACATCTCCCGTCAGACATTCAGAATGTACGCGAACAAGTGTTGGCTTTTCAGAGTGTATTTCACCCTTTATAAGTGCGATATGTTCTTTGTTATCATTCTCGCTTTTATAAATGTGAATATCGAATTTACCATACTTTGTTGGGATCTGAGTAGAAACAATTCTCTGTACCAACTTTTCACTTTGTATTCGGTATTGAATAAGATCCTGAACGGTAATAATATGCAGATGAAAATGTTGAGCTATCTGCATAAGATCAGGGACCTGAGCCATTGAGCCATTATCATTCATGATTTCACAAAGTACTCCTCCCAGATATAAACCAGCTAAACTACAGAGATCAACTACAGCTTCAGTATGGCCAGCGCGACGCAGAACTCCACCTTCTATCGCTCGTAACGGAAAAATATGCCCGGGACGTGCAAGATCACTTGGTTTAGTTTTGGGATCAATTAAGGAATGAACTGTAGCATTTCTATCATGTGCTGAAACGCCAGTGGTAGTACCATGAACATAATCTACGGACACAGTGAATGATGTTTCGTGCAGCGAGGTGTTGCTCTCGACCATCGGATTAAGCGATAGTTCTTTTGTTCGCTGTTCAGTTAAGGCAACACAGATGATTCCACGAGCATGTTTTGCCATGAAGTTAATTGCTTCAGCAGTTGATTTCTCTGCTGCGAGAACAAAATCCCCTTCGTTCTCACGATCCTCGTCATCGACAACAATAATGATTTTCCCTCTCTGAAAATCTTTTATCGCATCCTCTACAGAATTGAATTTAAAATGCTCTCTGCTCATATCAAATCCTTCAAAAACAATTTAGCTCGTTTTTCCAACCGAATCTGAAGTGCTGCGAACTACCGATGTGATCGCTGATCTTTCAAATTTTACTTTCACGTTATCGGCTATCTGAATAAGCACAGTTTTATCTTCTAATCCTATTACCGTACCATGTTCTCCGCCGACTAAAATAACTTTATCGCCTTTCTCAACACTGCTGAGTAACTTTTCACGCTCTTTCGCTCGTTTCTGTTGCGGTCGTAGAATCATGAAATAAAATATTAGAATTATCAAGGCGAACATGATCAGCGTGCTGAACATACCTCCACCCTGTCCACCATCCTGTGCCATTGCAAGTAAATGTATTATATTCAAATTTAACTCCTAATAATTAATGGAAAATATTTTTTTCTTGTTTTAATAAACTTAATTGTTCTTGCTTCCAGCCAGCATATTTACCCTCCTGGATGGCTCTTCTGGCATTTCGCATCAACCATAAATAATAATATAAATTATGGTGTGTTGCAAGTTGTAAACCCAAAATCTCTTTGACCATGAATAGATGCCTGATGTACGCTCGTGTGAAATTCTTACATGTGTAGCATTCACATTCGTCATCGAACGGTGTGAAATCATTCTTAAACTGAGCATTGGTTATATTTATGACGCCTTTTCGAGTGAATAATTGTGCATTACGACCGTTTCTTGTAGGGAGAACACAATCAAACATGTCCACTCCTCGTTCGATGGCTTCGAGGAGGTTCTCCGGTGTTCCAACACCCATCAAATATCTTGGTTTTTCATGTGGAAGTATTTCGTTACACACCTCAACCATCTCATACATCTGGGCTGCTGGCTCACCTACCGCTAATCCACCTATTGCATACCCCTCGAAATTCATATTAGTAAGAACTTTCGCTGAATGCTCCCGAATATCGGGATAAATACTTCCTTGAACGATTCCGAACAATGCCTGCGAATGTCCATATAACGGATTAGATGCTCGAAAATGTTCCCGGCATCTATCCGCCCACCTAAGTGTTAATTCATTAGATTGAGCTGCATATTCTTTTTCACACGGATACGGTGTACATTCATCTAAAACCATAATGATATCCGAGCCAATATAACGTTGGATATCAACAACACTCTCTGGCGTAAACGTGTGAAGTGAACCATCTAAATGAGATCGAAACTGAACACCTTCTTCCTCGATCTTTCTAAGATCAGATAAACTAAAAACTTGATAACCACCGCTATCAGTGAGAATGGGATGACTCCAATTCATGAAACGATGAAGCCCACCAGCCTGATGGAGGATCTCAATTCCAGGTCGTAAGTACAAATGATACGTGTTGCTTAGAATAATCTCCGCACCGATTTCCTCAAGATTTTTTTGTGTAATTGATTTTACTGTTCCTTGTGTCCCAACGGGCATGAATGCTGGTGTCTGAAATTTACCATGATCAGTGATGATATAACCAGCTCTCGCTTGGTTATCGTTATTTTCAAGAACAAATTTCACAATACAAAGTTACGAATTTCTATATGTTTTTCCAAAAATAGATTATGCCCCGTCTGGAGCATGTCTCCGCATCCGATATTGAATATAAATAACTAACGCCGCGAGTACACCTCCAATCGTATCAGCAACCGCATCCCAAACATCTAATGTCCTTCCAGGGACTGTTCCTTGGTATATTTCATCCAACACTCCGTAGAGGATAACTATAGAAACTGATAAAATTACTCGACCCAAAGCAAGTGAATATTTATTTTTTCCCGTACCTAAAGCACGGTAAATCAACAATCCAAAAATAAGAAATAAACCAATGTGAATAAGTTTATCATAACGCAGTAGCGTCATGGGGGGTAGTGATTTAGCAGGAATTGAAGATGCAACAAATATGAACAATGCCCATCCGATTGCAGGAAACTGGTATTTAAGAAAGTGTCTAAGTTGTAAACTCACAACGAGTTGCTATTTTCTATTTCAAGTATAGATTTGTATAGAAAATCTTGGACATCCATTGCAAGCAGACTTTTCTCTCCGTATTTATTCCTCGCCATATCGCCTGCATAACCGTGCAGGAAAACTCCAGAATACGCTGCTTCCGTTCTACTCATTCCCTGTGCCCATAAACCACCAATTAAGCCAGCAAGAATGTCACCCATACCTGCTGAAGCCATGCCTGGGTTTCCTGTTGAGTTGATGTAAACTATACCATTTTCATCGGCGATAACTGTTGGCGCACCTTTGAGTACGAGCGTGAGTCGAAATTGCTTAGCCATTTGTCTTGCAATACTTACGCGATTCTTCTCAATATCAATTGATGATAACCCCGTGAGACGTGAAAGCTCACCTGTGTGTGGAGTAATGATTATTTCCCGGCTTGTATGGTTCTTTAGGAATGAAATTTTCTCTGAAAGATTGTTTAACCCATCGGCATCTATCAAAATCTTTTTATTATATTCTGAAACTATTTTCCAAATTAATTGGCAAGTTTCAAGATTGCGTGAGATGCCGGGTCCACAAATTAGTACATCTGACCATTTGAGATGTTTTATTATTTTCTCGTATGCGGTAAGACTTAAAGTCCCTTCTTCTGTATCTGGTAGCGGCTCGACCATGACTTCTGTGAGTTTTTTAGCAAGGATGTGATAAACAGAATTTGGAGTTCCGAGAATTACTGCTCCCGCACCAGCTTTCATAGCAGTACTCGCAGTCATTGCGGCTGCTCCTGTAAATCCAGGTGAGCCGGCAAGAACGAATATCTTCCCAACACTGTGCTTATGTGCGTTGACGGGACGGCGAGGTAAAACTCGTCGCACATCATCAGCACCAACAATAAACGTCTGTGGCTTTTTGCAAATTTCGCTTGGCATGGAAATATCAACCACTTCAACTTTACCGGCGTAACTCATTCCTTCGCCAGTGATTAAGCCGACCTTTTTCAGTGCCATTGTTACAGTCAAATCAGCTTTTATAGCGACGTTATTCACTTCACCATTATCAGCATTCACACCTGATGGCATATCGATACTTACTTTTTTCGCGTGGGATATGTTAATCCATTCAATGACCGATTGATATGATTCACGAACTTCACCCGAAAATCCCGTTCCAAAAATCGCATCGATAATAATATCGGGTTTGGGGAGCAGTCGCAATGTACGGCTTGATTTCAATTCTTTAATCTGGAGCATTTCATCTTTATTGAACTTCGAAGAAATTTTCTGAATACTCTCGAAGTTAATTTTTGCATCTCCTTTTTGCTCGCTCGGTTTCCAAAGAAGTAATACTATCACTTTCGCCCCCCGGTTAAAAAGATGCCGAGCCACTACGTATCCATCACCACCGTTATTGCCTTTTCCACAAACGATAACAACAGTTTTACCAGCCATTGAGCCAAAATGCTTTTCTATCATCTCAACAACTCCACTACCGGCATTTTCCATCAAGATTAAACCGGGAATCTTGAGAGTGTCAATAGCATAATGATCACATGCTTGCATCTCAGCCGATGTGACAACAGTTTCCATAATTAATTGAGATTGTTGATGATGTTAAGAATTGAACTTGGATAAACACCAAGTTGTATGATAATCAATGCTGCGATAGTTAAGACAGCCAAACTCGTTTTTGATATTATTCCTTCTATTTGCATATCTCCTTCTTTAAAGTACATCAGAACAGTCAAGCGGAGATAATAATAAACTGACACAACACTCATCAGCACACCAAGAATTGCAAGCCATGTAAGGTTCGCATTGATAGCTGCAACGAAGACGTAATACTTACCAAAGAAACCGGCAAACGGTGGAATACCTGCAAGCGAAAACATGAATATCGCCATCAGGGCAGCAAGGAAAGGACGCTTAAAACCAAGTCCAGCGTAATCATCGAAAGTGAGATTCTTATCTTCTTCCCTTTCGAGAAGCGAGAGAATGCCAAACGCACCGATATTCATAAATGTGTAGGTAACGAGGTAGAATAGAATTCCTGTTTTCCCAAGTTGATTACCGGCTGCAAGTCCGGCAAGCATGTATCCTGCATGTGCAATGCTGGAATATGCGAGCATACGTTTGATGTTCGATTGAGAGATAGCAATTATGTTACCAACAATCATCGAAGCTGCTGATATGACTGCAAGAACAGTTTTTACTTGTTCTGAATTTTCAGATTGAGGATGTAGGAATATCAACACAAACGCTGCAAATGCAGCGGCTTTTGCGCCAGTAGCCATAAAGCCAGAAACGGTCGTTGGTGAACCCTGATAAACATCCGGTACCCACATGTGGAACGGAACTGCACCAACTTTGAATGCAAATCCAATTAGTAATAAACCGAGACCAATCCAGAAAAATGGAGACGCCGAAAGTGTGGATGAATTTTGGACAATGAAAGAAATATTTGTTGTTCCCGATGCACCGTAGAGAAGCGCGATGCCGTAAAGAAGAAAACCGGTTGCAAATGCACCAAGCAGAAAATATTTAAGTGAAGCCTCGTTGGCTAAAACTTTCTTGCGTAAGAAACCGGCAAGAACGTAGAGGCAAATAGACATTAACTCCAATCCCAAGAATATTACTATGAGATCAGCAGCAGACGCCATAAGCATCATACCAAGGGTTGAGAATAATATGAGAAGATAAAATTCTGTAAAGTTTGCATGTTCTTTTTGAAGATAATCCTTCGAAAGTATTATTGTTAGAAGCGCTGCAATACTGAATAGCGTTGCAAACATACTACCGAATCCACCGACTGTAACCATCCGATTGAATGCAGTTCCGATCAGCGGTAATGTTGCAATAGCAAAATAAGCAGTAACCACTAAACCAACAACGCTTATCCAATAGCTCAGCCCTTCGCTCCGTTTAACTAATGCTTCTACGAGTAAAACAATAAGCGATACAATTGTTATAGAAATTATTGGGGCGATTGCAAAGAGTTCTGTAATGTTCATGGTTGCGAGAATAATTAAAGTTTTTTGTTAAATTAGGGAATTTTTGGAAAAGAAACAAAAAATAAGCTAAGATGGGGTATTCAACCCTACTTCAAATACCACAACCCAACAATTCCTAAAAATACCATACACAACAATATCAATGATATTATTACTTGTGTTGTTGTCCTTTGACGGTCGGGATTGTATGAAATATTCTTCAAGCTCGGATTGAATAATTGCATCGGATTTTTAGTTGTCCAGACTAATAATTTTACGACTCCCATCATTATCACATCTGTATGCGAGAAAAACTTATCAACCGGAATGACGATAATATTCCATATCGGTTTAGCCAGCCGGCGGTAAATCCAATCTGTGTCGAGCGTGATGCGCTGTTCGCCGCCAGCAATTCTTTTCAACAACCAAAAACCAACAAAAGTGAATATCAATAGCTGAACTGTTTCTACGAGGTGAGATGCAGTATAAGGTTCATATTGAAGAGGAAAAGGCAGATAACGATATAACAACGATGGTGCAACGCCAAATATAAAACAAAGCCCGGCAGCGAAAGCCATTCCAATGTGCATGTTTAACGGCAGTTTTGTTGATTTCACATTTTTCTCTCCATCGAACCAAGTGAACTTTGGGATTTTCAAACCGAGGCAATAAAAAGTTCCGATGCTTGCAAGTGTGAGCAATAAAAAAGCCCAATCGAGTTGCGATTCCCCCGCTGCACCGACAATTATCGATTTGCTGATGAAACCATTGAATAACGGAAATCCCGAAATAGAAAATGCACCAATCATGTATAACCAAAAAGTAAGTTGTTGATTTTTGTACAAACCACCCAACTCCGTCAGTTTACTTTTGCCTGTGGTTTGTAAAACAACCCCAGCACCCATGAATAAAAGTGCCTTATATAAAATATGACTGAATGCGTGTGCCGTTGTTCCATTCAAAGACATTATTGTACCAATGCCCACTCCCGCCACCATGTAACCAACCTGACTGATGATGTGATATGCAAGAATCTCTCTTATATCATTCGCAAGAACTGCAAACACAACGCCATACAAAGCCATCGCAACACCGAACCAGAGTAGAACTTCCCAGCCAGCAAACATCCGAACAAGGACATACACTGCTGCCTTCGTTGTAAAGGCACTTAGGAACACGGCACCGGTTACAGTTGCTTTTGGATATGCGTCTGATAACCATGCATGAAGTGGTGGAACTGCGGCGTTCAAACATACTCCGATTAGAATTAACCAAGATGCCAATGAATAATTTTGAGGTATTTGTGTAATTAAAATTGAATTGGTTTGATCAATGTGAAGTAAAATTCCGGCTAACAATAAACTTCCGCCAAAAAGATGAACAATCAGATAACGCATCCCCGCCTTCTCCGATTCTTTTGTTTTCCTAGCCCAGATCAGATACGATGACGATATAGCCATCAACTCCCAATAGATAAATAATGTTATTAAATCTCCAGCGAAAGTAATACCTAAAGCAGAGCCGCCATAAAGCAGTGCGGCAATCTGGTGTTTTACATCTTTGACGTGAAATGAGTAAATTCCACCAATAAATGCAATCAGGGCAAAAATAGCACCAAAGACCCGACTTAATGCATCGGATTGGGTTAAAACAAGATTATGACGTAAAAACGGTATGTTATGGAATGAACCAACAGGTAAATTCCATAATATTACGAGTGTTAAAAGTGAAACGATCAAAAACCAGATAGAACGAAAGAACTTTGGTAAAACCGGTAAAAGAAGCGCTCCAATAATCATAACAAATGCCGGGGGAATCATTAGCTCATAGGGTATCATAATAATCCTCTTTCTTTTGAAGGAAGATTTTCCCAATAGCTTTCGAGAAAAATACAATCACCACACATCCAACAAATCCGAATAAAATATAAAACAGAGGAATAACACTCCACCAATGCGTGCCGTGTTCTGTTTCTGAAACCATCGTTAGTTCAACTATGATGGAGATGATTGTTAGAATACCTAATGATATCCAGTGCCAACGTTTCATCAATTAATTCCTCCCAAAATATTTTTAGCCACAGTTGTACCGAAATCAAAAATACGGAACCACAAATTTGGAGCAAGACCAAAGATTAGAGAGAGAATTGCTGTTACAACAATAGGTATAACCATGAACAAGTTTGCTTCACTTTTAAATTGCTGATTATTTGATTCTTTGAAATACGCTCGTACGATGATTGGAAAAAGATACGCTGCATTCAACAAACCACTTACCAATAATATCACGAGCGCAAAATAATCGTGCGATTCTATTGCACCGGCACCGATATAGAATTTACTAACGAAACCATTTATCGGTGGGATGCCAGCTAACCCGATTGCACCGATTGTGAATGCACCCATCGTCCAGGGCATTATTTTTCCGATTCCATCTAACTCACTAACATTTTCTTTATGCAAACTCACATAGATTGCACCTGCACAGAAGAAGAGTGTAATCTTCATCGTTGCATGAGCAGCAAGGTGCATGACTCCACCTGTTACCCCATCGGGTGATAACAATGCAACTCCTAAGACGATATAAGAAAGATGACCAATAGTTGAATATGCGAGTCGCCGCTTGAGGTTGTCTTCGCGTAATGCTAACAATGATGCAAGAATTATTGTAAAACCAGCGAACACAAATAGGATGTTATTCAATCCGTAGTTCTTCATCATCTCAGGCCCGAAAACAAATCCAACAACACGAACTACACCAAAGACACCGGATTTTACAACCGCAACTGCATGAAGTAATGCGCTTACAGGTGTAGGGGCTGCCATTGCTGTTGGAAGCCAGCTATGCAGAGGCATGATACCTGCTTTGACTCCAACTCCCGCCATGAAAAGCAGAAATAATATTTTAACTGTTTCATCAGGTAAAGAAACAGTACCGAACAAACCACCGTACTGAAATTCTACCGTACCTGTCAGGTTGTACGTCCATGCGATTGCTACAATAAGAGCAACGCCTGCGCTTAATGTATAAATTAAATATTTTCTTCCCGCGCTGATAGCTTCGGGAGTTTCTTTGTGAATGACTAATGGATACGTTGCAATTGTGAGCATCTCATAAAAAACAATAAACGTCAAGAGATTGGCAGCGAAGGCAACTCCGATGGTTGAAGACAAGCAAACTGCAAAGCTTGCAAAGTATCGGGTTTGCTTGTGTTCATTTAATCCTCGCACATATCCAATCGAATACAACGAAGTGAGAATCCACAAACCTGAAGCGATTAGAGCAAAGTAAACACCAAAAGGATCAGCACGAAGTGTTAGTGAGATGTTTGGAGATATCTCAAAAAATGTAAACTCTGCCACACGATTACTCAGCGCATTCGGAACAAGTGAGAAAACTAATAGAAATTTGATAACCGATGCAGCAAGTGTCCAGAACTCTCTCAGATTCGGAATTCGTGAGCTGAATAGAATAAACGGAACAGCAATCAGCGATACGATGACTGCATAAAATGGAACGGTGGATATGTAAACATCAATTGGCATTACAATCCATTCGGTATCGCAATCTTGATGATGTTATTAACAATTAAGGCATTCAATAATCCTAACACAATTACTGCTGCACCGAATATTAAGGTTGGAATAAGCATCGAGATGGGCGCCTCTTTCACTTTGAATTCCTTGTGAAAAGATTTATCAGCATCTAAACTTACATGCTCAGCTTGCCTAACAAGATACATCTTTTCTAAAACTCTGAAGAAGTAAACTGCATTCAAAAGACTGCTTAGAGCAATCACAACAACAAAAAACCAATTTCCGGAATCAATACTTCCTAAAACGAGATACCATTTACTGAAAAAACCGGCAGTGGGAGGAATACCGATCATCGAGAGAGAAGCAACAGCAAAAACTGCTGAAGTCCAGGGCATTGCGATACGCATCTTCTGATTAAAATGCGAGATATCAGTTGAGCCGAATCGGTAGCGAAGATTACCGCTTACTAAAAACAAGGCGGCTTTCATCATCGCATGGTTTAAAATATGAAGCACAGCCCCAATGAAACCAAGTGGATTTGCCAAACCGATTCCAAGCCCGATGTATCCAATCTGTGCAACACTGCTGTATGCTAAC
Source organism: Bacteroidota bacterium (assembly GCA_030019075.1). GTDB lineage: Bacteria > Bacteroidota > Ignavibacteria > UBA10030 > SZUA-254 > JASEHD01. Next base: position 37,830 of record JASEHD010000003.1, on the reverse strand, counting down.
ATCCGCTTCAATTCTTTTTGAGCGATAGCCATAATCGAGCCAACAATGATTCCGGTTGCCGATAACCAAACTATGATCGTTGTTATAGGGAAAACTTCTTCAACATAATGCGGCTGAAAAACGGTGAACAAAATACGTATGAGAACGTAAGCAGAAACTTTTGTTCCGATAGGTGCAAGATAAGCACTCCCGACAGATGGTGCGTACGTGTATGCATCGGGCAGCCAAAGGTGCAGCGGGAACAATGCCATCTTCAAACCAATACCAACCACCATCAATGCCAACGCTACTGCAACTAAGGTGTTTTCATGGAGCATTGGAATTATTTTTGCAATATCAGCCATATTTAGCGAGCCGGTTACTAAATATAAATAACCAAGTCCCAATAAATAAAAAGAAGCGCCAATCGTTCCCAGCATGAGATACCGAAATGCAGAAAATGTAGCGCGCTTCTCACCAACTGCGACTAATGCGTATGCTGATAGCGAGGCAATCTCTAAGAAGACATATAGATTGAAAAGATCGCCGGTAACAACCATTCCGCTCAATCCAGCTAAATATAAAAGTGCAACCGCATGGAATTGAACCTCCTTCATCGACAATTCATCCTGAAGTGAGCGGTGAGAGTAAATCATAACAAAAAATCCAACACCGACAACTATAAGAACGACGAACGATGAGAGAGGATCAATTACATACTCAATGCCAATCGGAGGAAACCAGCCACCTAAATGATAGCTGTAACTACCTTCATTCAGCACGTAGATTAATGCAACGATTGCAGATGTGAATGATATTCCTACAGCAGTTAATGCAATCGGATACGAAACGAAACGTTTCCAGATACCAAGAGGCGCAGAAATCAAGGCACCAAGTAAAAGTGAAATCGGAATGAGTGCGGGGAAGTGTTCCCAGATCATTTCATTCGCTCCAATAGTTCATCTTCGTCCAACGTATGATAACGTTTGTAAAGCACAACAATCAAAGCGAGCGCTACGCCTGTTGTGGCAACACTTACAACGATTGCAGTCAGCATCAATGTATGAGGAAGTGGATTTATGTATTGCATCGGAATAGGTTCACCCAATCGTGGGTCAAGCACAGGGACTGTAGCATTCCATTTATAAGCACTCACCACGTAAAAAAGTATTATGGATGATTGAAGGATGTTCATGCCAATCAATTTTTTTATTAGATTTTTTTTGAAAAGCATTCCGTACATTCCGATAAGGAGAAGAATGACGATGAAGAAGTATGCACTATGACCGAGGAATTGCTCAATCATGGAAATTCCCTTTCGCAATATCATCGAAGATAACAATCATCGTTGCCATGACACCTATACCAACTCCGGTTTCAACTAACAGAATCCCAAGCGAGCGAAGTTCAGCCGGCTGCATTCCGCCAATCGGGAGGAAAGCATAGTTCAAATAAACTCCACCGCCAATCATTGCCGCAACACCAACAAAGGCATAAATAAAAACTCCGAAGCCGCTCATCGGTGTACCCATGCGTTCCGGGAAAACAAGTTCACTTCCCTCTCTACCTACCGTTAAACGTAATAACAAGATACTCGCACCTAACAACGCACCGCCTTGAAAGCCGCCACCCGGACTCGAATGACCATGCACAATCACATATAACGCGAACAACTGTATGAACGGCACAATCGCACGGCTAACAATTCCGACAATAATGCTGCTAGATTTTTTTACCATCTTTCAACTTTCGGAGAATTAAAAAGACGACAATACCGGCACAGAAGATTACTGTTGTTTCACCAAGCGTATCGTAACCACGATAATCTGCAAGGATTGCAGTAACCATGTTTGGTGTGTTCATTTCCTTCTGAGCGTTGCGAATGTAATATGTTGAAGCTCCTGGCGTACCTGTTAAAGAGGAATCAACATTGCATGGGGCATCGATACTACCACGCATTGGTAGTTCAGTTGCAGCGTAAACGAGAAGCATACCAAACACAATCAGCAATATGTAAGATAAAATCTTCAATCCGCCGACTTTCTTGATGTGTAGAACAGTGCTGCCAAAAATAGAAGCCCTGAAAGACCCGCACCCACTACAGCTTCGGTAAAACCAACATCAACTGCCCCAACTACTGCGAACAGAAATGCCGAACATAAACTATATGCCGAGAGCACAACAATAGCGGCAAGTAAATCTTTTACACGAAGCGCAATTATCGCACAACCTATCAAAAGTAAATAAATAATTATTTCAAGATAGAGTGTCATTCTGTGAATCTTTTGATTTTAGATCAAGCAATGGCTTCAATCCTAAACGATACGCAGCACGCGCAATAGCATGTGTAGCAGTCGGATTTGCAATTGCAATAAAAACAGCTATCAGCAACAACTTGATCGTATTTAACATACCTTCCACGTGAAAACCTAAGCCAATTAAAACAAGCACAAGTCCAAGTGTATCGCACTTACCAGCGGCATGTGTTCTTGTATAGAAATCCGGAAAGCGAATTATACCGATACTTCCAATCAACACGAAAATAAGACCTGCCACAAGAATAACACTTCCAAGAATATCAAGAATATTCATTAATGTTCTATCCCCTTTCGCTCCAGATATTTTGCTACCGCAACGGTTCCGATAAAATTTAGGAGCGCATAAGCCAGTGCGATATCAATGAACATATCGAAACGATCAAAGATAAAACCAACTAATGTTATCAAAACGATTGCTTTCGTTCCCATCACTCCAACACCAAGTATGCGGTCGTAGACTGTGGGACCAACCGCAACACGATAAAATGGAATGACCATAGCCACCGAGAGGGCAATTGTTGTCATAATAATAATCTCAACCATGCGGCTTTTCCGAATCAATGTTATCGAGATGTTGGAAATCTGATACAGATTGGGAGATGTTATCTCCGTATAATTTCAGAACGCGCTTCTGCATCTCACCGCTTTCGAGCGAGCCAGCGCTTGATGGCGTTAGACTATGCACTAAAAATACATCGCTATCGATATCAATAGTTAGTGTACCGGGTGTGAGTGTTATAGAATTTCCTAAAATAACTTTTGCAACTGTCGATGGTAGTTTTGTTGTGAACTGTACCATACTTGGCTTGATCGGCATCTTAGGATGAATAATCAGATAGGCGACTTGCAGATTCGCGATAAAAATTTCTTTTATCAGCCAGAACGTATAAGGTAGAATGCGGAGGATTCTTATTGGCGGATTTAGTTCATCAATCTCAGGATATAAATTGAGCCGGAGAAGTCGATAGTTTAGAAGAATTACAATAATTACAGCAACTACACCAGCAGAGATATGAAAAACATCAAAGTGAGCGCTAAAGACAAGCCATAATCCAAAAAGAATTACTGCCAGGATTATCAGACCCGGTAAATGAATATTTTGTTTTCTGTCCGACATCAATCATCGCAACTCGAAAAGTTTTTCACTTGCACTCACCTCGGGTAATGGTGATATTTGATTTGACTGTTTTTGTCCCGCTAACCGTGTATATCTCTTGCCCGTAGATTGCGGTTCAAAAGAACGAACGATTTGTTTAGTTGTTGATGCTGATTGTTTAAGAAATGTATTTGGATAAACTCCAATCCAAACGATAAACAATAATACAGGTACAAGAACGGCAATCTCACGTTTCGAAAGATCGAGAAGATTTTGATTGAGAGGATTGGTGATTTTACCAAATATCACTCGCTGATACACCCATAAGAGATAAACTGCTGCAAAGATCACTCCGGTTGCCGCAAATATTGTAAACCACTGACTCATAAATGGAGAGCGGAATGCACCGAGCAAAATCAAGAACTCACCAACAAATCCATTAAGCCCGGGAAGGCCAATTGATGACAGCGATACAATCATGAAGAAAGTTGAAAAGAGCGGCATTACTTTCGCCAATCCACCGAACTCAACAATCTCGCGTGTGTGCCTGCGTTCGTAAATCATACCGACTATTAAAAAGAGAGCCCCGGTTGATAGTCCGTGATTAACCATCTGAATAATCGCGCCTTGAATGCCTTCTTCGGTAAGTGCGAAAATACCAAGAACAACAAATCCCAGATGACTCACTGAAGAATAAGCAACAAGCTTCTTGATATCAGTTTGAACCATTGAGACGAGTGCACCATAAATAATACCAACAACAGCAAGAGTTGCCATGTATGGCATGAATTCAAATGTTGCTTGGGGGAAAAGAGGTATAGAGAAACGCAGCAAACCATACGTTCCCATTTTCAACAGAACACCAGCAAGAATAACACTTCCAGCGGTGGGTGCTTCAACGTGTGCATCTGGCAACCACGTGTGAAAAGGAAACAACGGAACTTTAATTGCAAAACTTAATGTGAATGCAAGAAACATCCACGATTGAATGGTAAGTGGAATTGTTGGACCGATGTTATAAAGCTGCATCAGGTCGGTTGTGAATTGTCCGTTAGGTTGTGTGGAAGCGTAATATCCGAGCCAGATAATTGCAACAAGCATCAGCAAGCTGCCGAACATTGTATAAATGAAGAACTTTATGGCAGCATAAATTCTGTTTCCTCCACCCCACACTCCGATGATGAAGTACATTGGAATCAACATCGCTTCCCAGAAGATGTAGAAAAGGAACATATCTAATGCACTAAAGACACCCAACATTCCAACTTCGAGGAAGAGCATCATGATGGTGTATTCCTTCACCCGCTTCTCGATTGAATTCCACGAAGAGAGCAATGCAATGGGTGTAAGGAATGTTGTTAGCATTACAAGGAGCAGAGATAGTCCATCTATTCCTACATTGTAAGAGATATTTAGACTTGAAATCCAGAGAACTTTATGCTGGAATTGAATACCCGGATTCGCTGTATCAAATCCAAAGTATAATAATAACGAAAGTAAAAATGTAAGAACGCTGATAGCTATTCCAAACACTTTAATCGCAGTTACTTTTTCCCGATTATAAAAAAAGATCAATAACCCGCCAACAAGCGGAAGAAATATTATGTATGTGAGAAGATTAGTCATTAAATTCTGTTATCATTTTATTTATTTCCCTCTTTTGATCATTAGCTGATGAAGTTAACTTAAAATACTTAGTGAACCTCAGTGCTCTTAGTGCCTTAGTGGTAAATCTTTTATTAACCACTAAGTTCACAAAGATCAATAAGAAGCTCTAAGAAATATATTTTGACCATCCTAATAAAGTGAGGGTTTTATTTTAAAATTAGTATTCCTAAAATTATAATTATTCCAAGGACAAACACCATCGCATAGTTTTGCACAGCGCCGAATTGAATCTTCCGCATCCAACTGCTGATCCATGCTGTTAACTTCGCAGAACCATTTACAATTCCATCAATTATTCCAACGTCGAATCCCTTCCACAGCAACTTATCCGATCCTTTGACGATTGGTGTAACAACTGTGGCATCGTAAATCTCATCAACAAAGTATTTATTCCATAACAACTTGTGAATATTGCGGAACGAAGTTGTGAGTCTCTCAACAAGCTCGGGATTTTGGAGATAGAGTTTTCGGGCGAAATAAATTCCGGCAACACCTACAAATACAGAAAGAATCATCAATAAATATTCGGTAGTTAAACCTGAATGATGACCGGTTGCTAAATGCAAATTAGCCCGCTTAAAGATTGGTTCAAGCCATTGCTCGATTGCGTTGCCGCCGCCGAGGGCATGTGGGATTCCAACAAATCCGCCGACTACAGAAAGTACGGCGAGAATTATCAACGGCACAGTCATTACTTTTGGTGCTTCGTGTGGATGTTTATCGTGCGACCAGCGCTCTTTGCCTTCAAAGGTTAACGAGACAAGTCGGAACATGTAGAATGCAGTCAACCCAGCAGTTATCCAACCAATTATAAAATAAACTACCGAGCCATCTGAAAATGCCTTCCACAAAATCTCATCTTTACTGAAAAATCCAGAAAGCGGCGGGATGCCAGCAATTGCCAGTGCGGCAATAAAAAATGTTTTGTACGTTGCCGGCATCTTCGATTTTAATCCACCCATCTTTTGGATGTCCTGCTCATCGTGCATCGCATGAATAACTGCGCCAGCACCGAGGAAAAGCAGCGCTTTAAAAAACGCATGTGTCATCACATGGAAAATACCTGCTGCAAATGCACCAACACCGAGTCCGAGGAACATGTATCCAAGCTGACTGATCGTAGAGTATGCAAGAATTTTCTTGATGTCATTTTGCACTAACCCCATTGTTGCGGCAAAAAATGCCGTCGCTATTCCAACAATTGCAACAATTTCCATCGAAGCAGGTGCAAGAGCATACAGAACTGAACATCGAGCAACCATGTACACACCAGCGGTTACCATCGTGGCGGCGTGAATGAGTGCGCTCACAGGCGTAGGACCTGCCATCGCATCGGGCAGCCAGACGAAGAGAGGAATCTGAGCAGATTTTCCAGTAGCGCCGAGGAACAACAGCAGCGTAATCCAGAACATTGTTGTATCGCCAATCGGAATGATAGCTGATGCACGGCTGAAGACATCTTCGAACGCTAAGGTGCCGAACAGATTGAATATCAGGAACATCGCAATCAAAAATCCGAAGTCACCAATACGGTTAACCACGAATGCTTTCTTCGCTGCATCGCTCGTGGTAGCTTCACCAGTTTTATAACCACCTGTGTCAAATTTCTTATCATGCCAGAAACCGATGAGAAGATATGAACAAAGTCCAACTCCCTCCCATCCAAGGAACATCAGGAGAAAATTATCCGCAAGAACAAGGTTCAGCATCATGAAGATAAATAAATTCAGATAAGCGAAGAACCTCCAGAAACCCTTATCTCCGTGCATGTAGCCGATTGAATAAACATGAATCAGGAAACCTACACCTGTAACAATCAGCGTCATCAATATCGAAAGCTGATCAACTTGATAAGCGGCATTGATTGATAACGAGCCGGCAGCAATCCAACTAAATATTGTAACGATATGTGAACGCTCCTCCACCGGCAGCTTGAGCATCTCGAAGAAAATCATTACAGCAATAGCAAAGGTAATCCCAACCGCGCTACTGCCTATGATGCCGCTAAACTTTTCGGAAAACTTCTTCCCAAAAATACCATTAATCAGGAACCCGATGAATGGAAGTAGTACAATATAACTTATATACTCGTGCATAACTCTCAGCCGATATGAGATGTGAGATATGAGATATGTTTAAAAATATCCGAAATCTGAAATCCGAAATCCGAAATCATTTATCACCATTTCATAATATTAATTTCATCAATATTCATAGTCATCTTGTTGCGGAAGAGGGCGATGATGATTGCTAACCCAACCGCAGCTTCCGCAGCAGCGACTGCCATTACGAAAAACACAAGTATTTGTCCGGTTATATTTCCGTGAAAGGCAGAGAATGCTACCAGCGTGAGGTTTACTGAGTTAAGCATCAGCTCTATGCACATGAAAACTACTATAGCATTACGCCGGGTAAGAACACCGATAACACCAATGGAAAATAATATAGCACTCAATGCCAAATAAGAATTCAACGGAATATCTGTAATATTAAAATTCATTGGAATTTCTTCTTTGCTAAAACAATAACACCGACAATGGCAGCCAGAAGCAGCATCGAAATAACTTCAAAAGGTAATAGATAATCAATAAATAGCGACTTGCCGATCGCCTCCACAGTTCCTATCTCGTTTGCATTCGGGTGAATCCGACTCGCAGCAACCGTCCATGGCAAGGATAAACCAATAACAATTTCCAATAATAAAACTGCAGAAAGAACGTATGCGATTGTTTTTTTGTATCCTATTTTTTCAGTCAGGGCAGATTCATCTCCAAGATTGAGAAGCATAATGATAAAAAGAAATAGCACCATGATGGCGCCGGCATATACTAATATTTGGATGATAGCGATGAATTGTGCATGAAGGATAAGATAAATGAGTGCAATACAAAAGAAATTCACAATCAAGAAGATAACGCTTTTGATTGGATTGCGCTGTGTAATCATCAAGATAGCTGATACAATAGCGAGTGCAGCTATGGAAAAAAAGAAAACTACTTCAAAATTCATTCAGATTGTGATAGAGTTAAAAAGTTCTTTTGAAGATAAGAAATAATTTATCAATTTTCAAAAGAAATAATAATGAATACTTGCTTGTGGTAATGGTAGAATATCACCGTTAGTGAAATATGTGAACAATAGTTCTGCATTAAAATGTAAAGCTTCGGCTATCCGAAACTCACCACCTATACCTAAACCCAAACGAAACGGGGCAGTTAACTCGTTGCTTGAATCACCCTGATAGAAATAACCCATCGTTCCTGCACCAAAAAATCTTGTTGATACCCCGCGGGTAAAATCAAAATGCAATTCACCACCAAGATTATAGGAAACATCTTCATCAACTTTTATTACACCACCAATCAGTTGATATGATAGATTGCTTGGTAAATGATGACGAAAGCTTAAGCCAAAACCACTTGCCACTCCCGATGAGAGTCCGATACCATAAACCGATGCACCCATCTCCTTCGATTCGGTTTCTGGTACTGCAACTTGAGCATTACACAATGATGCGAAGCTGAATATAATAACAAAGATTATTAAATATTTCATAAAGACCTCATGATTTTATTTTTATTAAACGCCATAATTCTTTTAAACTTGGACGTTTTCCATACGAAAGGATTGTTGTGCGAAATATTTTCCCCGCAACCCATATCGCAACGATTGATGAAATCAGTAGAATAAAACTCGTTGCAATAATTTCAAATACAGAAGGCATTTGAATCGGAATTCTTACTGCCATCATCGATGCTGTTAAGAATGGAATATATGTCAGTACCTGCACGATTGTAGCGTTTGGATTTTGAATGACCATCATGGCAAGAATGAGAGGAATAATTAGAATCATCACTAAATACCCGGAGACTTGCTGTGCTTCTTGTTCTGTAGTAAGTGGGGCGCCTGCCGCTACAAATATTGCTGCATAGAAAAGATAACCCAATATAAAATAGATCAATAAAACCAACGCATTAATCGGAGGAATCATCGTCATGCCAAACTTTAAACTTACCACGATACCAATGATCGCCCAAAATGCAATTTGTGTCAGACCTAACGCACTCAAACCGATAATTTTACCAGCCATTAAATCGTTAGCCGAACTTGACGACATCAAAACCTCAACAACACGATTCGATTTTTCTTCCATCATACTGCGAATGAGAAGCTGACCAGATGTTACGATTAAGAAAAACATCATCATCATAAAAATGTACGATGTAAAGAACAATTCTCTGAAACCTGCTTCTTCCTCCTTCCCTTCTTTTATTATCTTGATGGTCTTCATATCTATCGGTGCGGTCAATTCTTTTACCAACACTGGATCAAGTCCTTTTTTCTGGAGCTTCAATTCCACGATAAGATCACGAAGAACTCGTTCGATCTTTGAGGTTAATTTGATGTTCCCTGCTTTCTTTGCTCGATACTCAACCGCTGTATCTGTCATAATCGATGAACCGATGATGAGATACCCCTCGATTATATCGTTAATAACTAAACTGTCTGCCTGCCTTTTTACATCCTGTGCATTATCCTGCCAATTACCTTCGATTAATCTAAGAACGTAATTCGGCTGACCATTCGGAAGTTTGTATTTTTCTTCCAATGCAGTGTTATATGGTTGATAAATGATTCCGGATTGATCTATTATTCCGATTACAATACTCTCAGTATCTGGTCTGCTCATGAGCAGTGATGGGATAAGACCCGCTGCTACCATGATTGCAGGTGTTAACAAAAGAGATATAATAAAAGCTTTCGTCTTAACTTTTTCGATAAACTCCCAACGTGCAACTTGATAGAATTTACCTCGCATCTATATTCTCCTCCTGCTCATTATTTTTCATTTCTATTAGGGCTTTCTTTCTTGCAAATAAAAATTTTATGAACGATGCAACAGTTCCAATAAAGAAGATACCAGCCGTCGTTAGAGATAAACCCTTTACAAAAAATGAAGCAATAAATACTGACACAGTAACTATTCCGAAAATCACGACCGAGATGAGTTCTCGCTTCACTCGTTTGTTCTGAAAGATACTTGGTTGTTTCTGTTTTACTGGAGTAGCCGGTACAACCGGTTCTTCGTTTTTATCCGACACTCCCACAACTTGTATGAAGATTGAATTCAAAGATGGCTCTACGTATTCAAATTTTCTGACATCGAGTTTGTTTGAGATTGTGGAGAGAATATCTTTTGTTGATATACTATCTTTAAGAACTATCTCTGCGTAATTCTGGTAGACTGTAGCTTGCTGAATGAAAGGTAATTCTTTAAGAAACGAGCCATCACCGTCATATTCGATGTGGATGGAATTTTTCCCGTACCGGCTTTTAACTTCCGATAATTCACCCTCAATAACGACATTTCCCTTATTTATAAGGCAGATTTTATCACACAATTTTTCTGCCTGCTCCATTTGATGAGTAGAAAAAATAACTGCCTTCTCTTGTTGCTTTAGCTCTAACAAAATGTCTTTAAGTAGAATTTGATTGACAGGGTCTAGTCCCGAAAACGGCTCATCAAGTATAACAAGCTTCGGATCGTGTAAGATAGAAATGATGAATTGAACTTTTTGTTGATTTCCTTTAGAAAGCTCTTCGATTTTACTTTGGTATTTATTCAAAAGATCGAATCGCTCGAGCCATTTGTAAGCACGTCGCTTACCTTCAGCGGTATCAATCCCCTTCAAGCTTGCAAAGTAAAGGATGGTATTCAGTAATTTATTTTTACGATAAAGCCCTCTCTCCTCTGGGAGATAACCGAGGAGATTACGGATAGATTCATCGAAAAGTTTTCCATCGAATGAAATCGTTCCGGAATCTGGTTGGAGAATATTGAGGATCATTCTGATAGTTGTTGTCTTCCCAGCCCCGTTTGGACCAATCAAGCCAAGAATTTCTCCACGCTGTGCTTCAAGCGAAACGTTATCAACAGCAATAACGTTTGTAAATTCTTTTCTGAGATTTAAAGCTTTTAGCATGTTTAAATAAAATAAATTACTTCTTTATGCTTCTTCTGTTTTTCTGCTTTTGCCTGGCTTGCGATTTGTAAAATCGCTTTCTCGATAGTTAGGAAAAAGTCTAAATGTCTTTCGATCCAATCCAATTTGTTCACCGATTAAATTTGATATATCCACAACGGCACCATGCTCGATGAAGACTTCATAAAATTTCTTAAAACTATTACCCCAATAAATCATAGCACATGCCATTGGAGCGCCTTTGCCACCATCTTTTCCATTTTCCAAAAAACGAAGTCGAGTATCGTATAGAAAACAGATTCCCTTTGCTTTTGTGAAAACATATTTTTTCCAATGAATGGTGTTAGTGGCAACAGGAACAAGCGCCATGACTTCCGAATTGTATTCTTCATAGGCATGAGCACACTTGGCTAACCAATTCTTAATTGTTGTCCCCCTCTTTTTATCAATGCCGTAAGGTGGATTAACATAAATTGTCGGATGGTTCCAACTCTCTTTGAGTCCGTCATGTTTTGGCAGAGCGTATTCTACTTTTGCTTTTACAATTGAATATTCATTTGAGCACGGATCTAAGTAGATGTGTCCGCCAAATACTTCTTTGACTGCCTTTACATATTTATGTGGGGTACCCCAACTTTGACTAAAAGTATTTATATTTCTACCGGCGCTCATTTTAAAATCTCTGCCCAATCTTTATTTTTTAGTTCTTTCAATTCATTTTTTAATGAAAATAAATTTTTCTTCTTGGGAGAAATTATATTGAACCAACCTTCTATTATTTTTAGATTTCTATTAAAATATTCAAGCAATAGTCGGTCTGCCTCAATGTTCATTTGAACTTTTGTAAACTGATTCTTCTTTTTACCAGCAACGTAACTTGAAATAAATGCTTCTCTGATTGGTTGATATTTTTTGATTGGTTTGAAAAGTAATTTATCAATAAACTCCGCGAGTCCTTTGTCGGTGAGAAAGAGCAACCAGTCATAAGATTGTGCAAGAACTTTCAACTCTTTGTTTTGATTGTGGGATGTGAACCAGTTACCATGATTACTTACTACACCAATTGTCAAGATAAAACGTCTTAATAATTCTTTGTCATCGGAATAAATCACTTCTTCCATCAAATCCACGAATGGCTTGATGATATACGAACCATCACTTTTATAGATGATACCGTGCATTTCGCCAGACTCATTTCTGATTTTTTGAAGTGAAGAGGCAGTCCGTGCAACATAAGCACCTTGCTTTGCCTTTTCAATTGTCTGGGGACCCTTGCTCATTCCTTCTTCAACACCAACCCTTTTGCACTCAAAAACAGAATAAGTTTTTCTGCTTTGTTCGTAAATGTGGAGTTCATATTTGTCCCCTTTGTCTGCTTTGATACTGCATAAGAGAAAGGAATCTTTTGATGCCGCAATAGTGCAAGCATTACGAAGCACCCCGTTGTTTAAAAGTTGATTTGGTTTTATTTCAAATCCTTTTAAGTCATATTTATGCTCTTTTAGTACTTTTAGAATTTTGTTAGCGGTAATTGATTTACCCAATTTGTCGATTGTTAGAAATGAACTGCGAATAATCGGGTGAAGCGAAAATTCAACATTATGAGTTATGTCAGGATTTCCGTATTCTGCAAGTCCTCTCTCGATGGAAATTTGGTTATTCAGTCCCCAAGTTTTCAAGATGTAGTATGTGATGATTTCAACAAGTGTCCCTAAAGCCCGGCCCGCGGCCTTTTTTGAGTCCTTTGCGTAGTGAAAAACGTCCTTTACTAATGTTTTCTGAAGTTGATCTACCGATTCGTATATCATGTGTAATTTTCTTTTATCATTAATTGTGTCAATATATTTAGTCGAAATATGATTCTAATAAAATTTTGTTACGGTGTAAGTCTATAAATCATTCTTGGGAACGGAATTGTTTCCCTGACATGATCAAGACCGCATATCCAACCAACAGTTCGCTCTACACCAAGCCCGAATCCTGCATGTGGCACCGAGCCATACCGTCTCAAATCTAAATACCACTCAAACGCAGACTGTGGAAGGTTATGTTCCTTGATTCTTTGAACAATCGCATCGTAATCATCTTCACGCTGGCTGCCACCGATTATCTCGCCATAACCTTCCGGTGCGAGAACGTCCATAGCTAACGCTAAATCAGCATTTTTGGGGTCACGTTTCATGTAAAATGCTTTCACTTTTGCAGGATAGCGATGGACTATCACGGGTCTGTCGAATCCTTCGGAGATGACAGTTTCATCTGTTCCGCCAAAATCATTTCCCCACTCGAAATTGATTCCCTTCTTATGAAGAATCTCAACTGCTTCCGTGTAGGAAATTTTTGGCAGCGGTTTTTTAACTTTTTCCAAAAACGATATGTTGCGTTCCAAAGTTTTTAATTCCGCCGAGCGATTCTTCAGAACGGATGCTACAATATGCTCGAGAAATTCTTCCGCTAATTCCATGTTGTCGTTAAGATCGTTGAAAGCAACTTCTGGTTCAACCATCCAGAATTCTGTCAGATGTCTCCGAGTTTTCGATTTCTCTGCTCGGAACGTGGGACCAAATACATAAACTTTCCCATGTGCCATTGCCCCTGCTTCGCCGTAAAGCTGTCCAGATTGCGTTAGAAACGCTTTTCCAAGATCAAAATAATCTGTCTCAAAAAGTGTACTCGTTCCTTCACAAGCCGCCGGGGTAAAAATCGGTGCATCCATCAGAACGAAGCCGCGATTATCAAAAAATTCTCTGATCGCTTTTATAATTTGATGACGAACTCGGAGAATCGCATGTTGCCGTGACGACCGCAGCCATAAATGCCGAATGTCCATCAAGAAATCAACACCATGCTCTTTTGGTGTGATAGGATAATCTTTAGCGATTTGGATAATCTCAATTTTAGAAAGCTCCATCTCATAACCACCCGGTGCGCGATCATCTTTTTTGATTTTACCGGTTACAGCGAGAGACGATTCTTGTGTCAGCGTATCAAACGAGTTAAACGCTTCTTCCGATATCATACCTTTGACCATAACGCACTGGAGAATGCCGGTACCATCCCTAACCACGATGAAACGAACCTTCCCGCTGGAGCGTTTATTGTAAATCCAACCGCTAATTTTAACTTCTTCACCAACATGATGCTGTAAATCTTCGATGTAAATACGTGCCATAAAACCTTAATGAAATTGTTGAAAAATATACGAAAGAAAAAGAATATCTACAATCTTGGTAGATTAGCTTGACTTGGTCGTATAGAGGGAAAAACTGAAACAAGGAATTCCTGCATCACATAAACTTCAAAAGCGAATGGAATAAATCCTAAATATCCGAGCAAAGGCATCTCAAAAACTTTCGGACCGACAAAGGATATCGGAACAGAATATACCCATTTTGCTATTGCCCAGTAATTCCAAAATTCCCAGAGGATACCGCAAAGAATCCCTGAGAATACAAGAGCGATCGTAGTCGAATAGTTTTTCTCCTTTAATTGCTGAATGATCGATTTCCCGCCAAGTAATATATTGACTGGATCGAGTAGAAAGAAAAATCCTATCCAAACAAACGCAAATAATTTTGCGGCGACATACTGCTCAAGAAGGAGCGGCGCAACAAGGAAACAGATACCGAGCAGGATAATTGGGATTAAAACCTTTTTTGATGCTGGAGACGACGTTCGACTTGAGTGCAGTAAAAAATGTTTGAAAAATTCTGCCGTTTCTAAAATAGCCGGGAAGATTGTTGCAAACGACCAGCTGTAACCGATATATCTCAGGATCAGGTTTTCGGGTAGACCAACATATGTCCAATTGCACAGATGTAGATTGTACGCCTCAAATATTAACCAGCATACAACCGACCAAGGCAACATCAAAAGTAATTCTCTGGGGCGGGAGCTGATGAGCGATATACCGTAGAATCGAACTTGCAGGGCATCGATAAAAAAAATATATCCTGTCCATACAAGGGGCGTAAAGTACCATCCGACTATTTCAAGTTCTAAGAATAGAAGAATCTCAGAGATAATTATGGTTGTAATTCCAAAGATTCCATATGAAGGGAATTTCCTCACGAATTAATGATGATTAACAGCCAGAACCATCTTCGCATTCTGCGGACAGATCAAGCATCTTGATATCTTTGATGTACTTTATTGATTTATAAACCTTGAGATTTTTTAGTTTCTCAAGCTTATCAATAATCCGTTTAACATTTTCATCGATGATCTTAGTATAATTTTTCTGAGTTTCGGCAGAGAATTTTTCTTTAATATCATTAGTCATCAATTTCATTTCACCCAACGGCCTCTCGAATTCTCCTATTACACCCATCAGTGTCTCACGAATCGCATTAAGCCGTTGTTGACTAATCTCCAACTGCATAAGTTGATCTTTTAGTCTGTGTTTTTCGATAACACTTAATACTGTTTTCGGAAGAACAGGAGAAGATATTTCTTCTTTGACAAGATAATCATCGACGCCTAACTTCATAACATCAAGTGCAAGTTCAAAATCTTTATTTACAGTTAGAAAAACAATTGGAATATTATATCTTTTGGCTTTTAACTCTTTTGTAATCTCCAGCCCATTTTTACCGGGTAGGAAATAGTCCATTAAAATTATATCATAATTTTGATTTGTCTCTAACTCTTTAAACGTATCTGTATAATTTTCTTTCCACGTTACATCGAATTTATCTTTATCATATCGTTGAAGATAAACCCTGACGAGTTTTGCGAAATCTTTATTATCTTCGACAAGTAATACCTGAATATTTTCGTTTTCCATATTTCCTCTTATGTTTCTTGTGAAATTGTTTTAGGAATCGTAAAGAAAAATGTCGAACCTTTTCCTATCTCAGATTCTACCCATATTTTACCGTTATGTAACTCAATAATTTTTTTTACGATAGCAAGCCCCGCTCCACTTCCTTCATATTCCTCTCTGCGATGAAGCCGCTGGAATATAACAAATATTTTATCATGAAAATCTTTTTCAATTCCGAGACCGTTATCTTTAACAAAAAAAAGATAATAATTATTTTCCACATTCTGAAATCCAACTTCGACTAAAGGATTTTGATTATTGTTAAATTTAACAGCATTACTGAGCAGGTTGCGGAAAACAATCTTCAACTGTGTTTCATTACCGTACACACTGGGAAGATCATCTGGAATAACAATATTTACACCTTTTTGCTTGATCGTGTATACCATATAAGTCTTAATTTCATCGAGAATCGATTTTATCTGTACATCTTTAAATGCCTCTGAAGGCCTACTTATGCGAGAAAGAAGTAGTAAGTCATCAATCAATCCTTTCATCCGAGCCGTTGCCCCAACAATAGAATCAAGGTACTCCTTCCCTTCTTGTTGGATTATATCTTGATAATCTGCCTGAATAATTTTGCTGAAGCCCTCAACACTAATGAGCGGCTCTTTCAAGTCATGCGATACAACATAGGTGAAATCGTCAAGTTCTTTATTCCGACGCTGGATCTCTATCGATTTTTGTAGCGTTTCCTCATATAACTTACCTTTTTCTAATGAAATCGCAGTAAGGTTCCCGATACTTTCTAAAAGTTTTAAGTGTGTATCAGTATAGATGGTTTCGTCATCAGCCACGACCGACATTATGCCAATGATAATTTCTTTTGAAAGCATAGGTATGATAATTGTCCGTTTGTCGGGTGACTGATAGGCATTTTTCGATATGACTACTTGTTCATACGGAGTACCGGGCGTTAAAAACTTTGATTGACCAATCGCAGGAGTAGATGGTATGTCATCACAACTTTCATCAATATTAAACGCTGGTGTTACCATTTGTATTTTTTCATTATATAAATCTAACGTAAAGTTTTTGCACGGCGCAATCTGCTTTACATGTTTATATACTGTTTGGAAGATCTGATCAACATTTAATGTTGAAGTCAGTTGTTGACTCAAATCATATAAAACGGTCAATCTTTCAACCTGAGAACGAATTTCTTTATAGAGAGTAGTATTTTCGATTGCCGCACCTAATTGATTTCCAACAAGAGTGAGAATTTGTTGTTCTTGATCAGAATATTCATGCGGCGTGTTATAAAAGATATCGAGCGCTCCGAATACTCTATCCTTTGATAGAAGCGGTATTACAGCTATCGCACTGATCTGCAACTGCAGAAGAATCTCCCTATTTGCCGGAATAATTCGTTCGTCAAGGTAAGCTTTATCTGAAATATACATCGCCTGTTTCTTCTTAATCACTTCACCGGTTGCTGAAGTGGATTGCTGTAAACGATGTATCCTTGCATATTTGTCGATCTCGAAACCAATCTGATGCACAAGGATCAAATCATCCCCTTCATGGTCTTGCAAATAAACGATTATTGCCGTCGCATCGATAATGTTTTTTAATAAGGGTAATGCAGAATGCAGCATTTTTTGTAAATCAAATGAGCTGCTAAGAACTGTGGAGATTTCATGCAGGGCTAAAAGCTGATCATTACTTTTTTTGAGATCTGCTTCTGTTTTCTTTAACGTGGTGATGTCGGTGTGGGTAAAAACAAGTCCAACGATCTTACGTTCTATGACCATCGGATTAATAGTGGTTTGATATATCCGTTCACCTTTTGGAGTATTGAAATTAAATTCCTGAGAAAATATTCTAATACTACCATTTAGTAATTGAGTAACAATATTTTGGTAGATAATTTTCAACTGTTCATTTGGTACAACATCAAAAAGATTTTTTTGATGATAATCATGCAACTGAACGCCTCCTAACTCCCGAATGAAATCATACCATGCACGATTCACTTCACGTATCTGAAGGTGGGTATCAACAGTGTAGACAACACTATCGATAGAATCCAGAAGATTGTGAATATACGCCGAATCTTCTGAGACGCGATGAAATAATTGAATACGGTCGATTATCGCACCAATCTGTTGCGCAATCGGAAGAAGTGTGCTTATATGTTCTTCTGAAAATGTAAAAGGTTCTTTACTTGCAAGGTTTAATGTTCCAAAAATTTTTCCTTTCATCAAGATGGGAAGTGAAATCTGTGAACGCAATCCTTCCTGATTTGATTGAAGTCTCCTATATTTTTCTTCAGATTTAAAATCTGATATAAGGACTGGTACCTGCTCGCTTATCGTATATTGTGATACTGTTTTAGTAATATCTAATATATTCCCTTCATTACCGCCTAAGCTTGCAATAACATTAATCGCCGTACCATTTTCAGTTAGCTGCCCAATGCTGATATCATCACAGATAACGACTTTCTGAATCTCCTCCGTTAGTGTTTTAAATATTTCACGAAAGTCCATAGTCTGATTTGCTTTTGTTACAATCCGATTCAGCATTTCTATCTGCTGATTACGATTCTCCAAATCCTTCATCAGGCGTTTTCGCTCTGTAATATTGCGGGCAATATTTAGCATAGCGATCGGCTCACCCATCGAATTACGGAGAAGTGTTGTACTCAAGCTGACAGGTATCAATCGACCATCTTTCGCTCGCATCGTCATATCAAAATCGTGCAGCCAATTGTGCTCTCGCAGATTTGAAATCCATAAAACCAATCTCCCCATTTCCTCCTCGATTAACCAAGGATATGGGAAATCACAACCGTTGATTTCCGACCGCGAGTACCCTAACAACTGGATAAATGCTTTGTTAATTTGAATCACTCTACCGGTAAGATCAGTCAGTATAAGAATATCCCCCATCGTGTCGATAACATTGCTAAGGATATGCTCCGATTCGCGAATTTCGTTTTCGAATGTTTTTCGCTGACTGACATCAGTTAACACGCTAACTATCCCACGTATCTCACCATCTTTATTTCGATATGGCGAGAAAGTACAGCGTATGTATCCTTGCTCCTGAGTTTCAGTTTTATAAAGTGGAATATCTTCCGATTGATTCACCGAGCCTTCAAGTGTCTTCTTCAGGAGATTTTCGATGTTGTATCCTTGGTAAGATGGTAGAATCTCGGCAGCATTCTTACCTATCATTTCTTTTTCTGTCTTCCCAAGGATTTTTTCCATCGTTCGATTTAAAAAAATGAATTTTAATCCCATATCAAAAACACATATACCATCTATGATGCTGGAATATATATCTCGCGATAATGAATTTTCTTTAGACAGGATTGCAAGAATTTGTTTTTCGTCAGTAATATCTCTGATTGTACCAAAAACTCGGACAATATTTTGATGCTCATCTTTTACTATGTTAATAATATCCCTTATCCAACGGTATTCAGCTTTCCCTTTTGGTAACACTCGATATTCGTACGTTGTTGGTTGTATGATCTCCCGAAGTTTTGTCATTCGCTCAAGTATAATTCTTTTATCCTCCGGATGAATTAACCGAAGCCATAAATCTTTTGTCCGTTGGAAATCTCTTACTGGATAACCAACAAGTTCTTCGATTTTGGAGCTTAGGAGAGTAAATACACCATTGGGCTGCGTTATATATAAAATCTCAGAACTCGATTCGATTAATCTACTTTTTTGATTCTCCGAATCTCTTATCTTCTGGTACACGATAGAATTAGTGATTGAACTCCCCAAATTATTTCCAATTGCTGTGAAAAGATCGGAAGAATACCGAGCATTCTCTTTCTTTGTGCAAAGAATGATTAATCCGATAAATTTCTCGCGTACGATCAGAGGAATAAAACTAATCTCCCGGATCCTTGCTTCCTTAAACATCGCACGAAAAGATAAATAACTTGGATAACGTGCAACGGATATTTTATGCGGCGTTTGTGTTTTAGCAAGTAAACCCCCGATTCCTTCTTCTAAATTTAACGTAGATAACTTCTTACTAAATGCCTCAGGAAAATTTCGACCATGTACAATCTTTAGAGCATTTGATTCATCATCTTTTAGATATATTGCTCCGATTTCCCATGATAGAACTTCCATCAGTTTATGTAATCCGGTCTGAGTCAATTTGGGAACATCTAAAAAGCTCACTAATGATGGTAAGATTTCTTTAACAAGTTGGCTTTCTTCAAGTTTTAGTTGTAATTCTTCTTTGACCTTGTTTTCTTCTGTCTTGTCGTGGAAGTATCCAACGAAATAGTTTCCTTTTCCTTCATGAATCGGTATCAGGGTAAGTTCACATAATAAATCCTTTTTATCACGCCGACATCCATTAAATTCAATGACCGATACCTTTCCCTTACCTGATGTGGATTTCAGGAGTAATCCTTTAAAATGTTCTTTATCAGATTCCTCAACAACAATTTCGATAGGTTTATCGAGAATTTCTTTGTTGGATTCATATCCGAACAGTTCTAATACCGCTTTATTTGCATAGACATAACAACTATCTTGAATCAACGTGGCTGGTGTAATAGCATTCTCAACGAGATGACGATAACGTTGTTCAGATTGGTTCAATTCATCGATGAATCGTTTTTGATTTGTTATATCGGCAATAGAGACCTGAGTGCATTGTTTACGCTGGTACGATATTTCACTTAATGTCAATTGACCATAAAAGGTGGAACCATTACTTCTTACACACTCAGCTTCGAATGTGATTGACTCCCCTTTTTGTTTTAATTCCCGAATCGTTCTTTGATATCGTTTGAATGATTCTTTTGTTAGAAATTCTTTTAAACCTATTTCGCGGATATCAACATCTGACTTAAGTGAAAATAATTTTGAAAATAATTTATTAACATAGAGCGGTTTGTTATCGTGAACGATAATAATTGCAACTGATGATCCTTCAACTACCTTCTCATATTCTTCCGTTTTTTGTTGTAATACTCGATCATATTTCTTCTTCTCTGAAAGATCATGGATAATTCCAAAATATAGTGTGTTGGAGATATTAGAAACTTGAATCTCGGCAGGAAGATGTGTACCATTTTTCTTAATTATATCGAGTGTGATTATTCCTTTTTTTCTTCTTTTCAATTCCTGAAAGAACCGCAATGATCGAAAGCGATACGTGTCTGAAACAATCGAAAACGGATTAATTAATTTTAGCTCATCTATTGAGTATCCAAGTAAAGTTGTTGCTCTGGAATTAACCTCGCGAAAATCGCCTGCTCTATCGAAGATAAACATCGCCTCATTCGATTCACGGAACAGATTTTCATATCTCGCCTCAAGTGTAGATATTACAGCATCTGGCACAGAGTGTAGTTTCACCAAATATTGATCTTCAGGAAAAGGTTTCGATAATTCGCGAATATCAAATCTCAAAGGAAGTATATCTTGCACCCTATATCTTCCTTTGCAAGTTAGCGGCAAACAGTAAGTTTGATCTTGATGTTTAATAAAATCGAGACAGATTGTCGCTTCATCTTTCATCCTTATGAGATTTCCAATCTGAAAATTAGATCGGAGAGCCGAGCAAATCAAAACCGAATTTCTCTTCTCGATTAACGCTATAAGAAATTCAAATAACTCGACAACCTTTTGTTCGGAACCAAGTGGTTTTACCCATTTTGAAAGCTCATCGACGATTAGATATGAATTTCTAACATTTTTATCGGCAAATCGTTTTATTTCCCTTAAAACCTCCGCACTTCTTTTAGTTTTTAATTTCGATATTGAGAAAGATTTAAATTTTTTATTCTTCAGAAATACTGAATGCTCTAAATCATCAACCGAAAGATATACGACTGGGAACTTAGAATGAGTTGAGTAGTTTGCGATTGAGTGGATAATGTAGTCAAATGGCTCGGATTCAGAGAGAAACACTAAAAAGGAATCAGCGGGGGATAAAGATCCGATGAAATAATCAAATTTTGGGAGACCTGTAGAAAATACCTTTTTAGACATTATAAAAATGTAAGAAATTTTGGCAAGAGTTCAAATAAAAAAGGCGTCCTCACAGAAGACGCCTTTGGAAAAACCAACAGAAATTACCAATATGCAGCTAACGTAAAACTAATAGTTGAAAATCCAACCGTCATCTCGGATGGTAGGTCAAATGATGTTGTCGTTACACCAGCTGGCGTATAATCAACAGTTCCGCTCGATGTCTTCAATCCGAGACGATATTCGGCTCCGAGGCTAATTCTATCATAAATAAAATAATCAAAACCTATTAAGCCAGCGACTCCGAACTCCATTAAAGAACCTTCTATTTTATTAGTTTTTGTCGGTTGACCCGAATTTGGCCATTCATAAGTACCAGAGTACATAATAATGTTTGCTGCTGCACCGATAAATGCAACGAACGGACCTGATTTCATCATATTTGATTGAATCCCTGCTTCTAAACCAAATCCCATACCTGACTCAGTTTCATCTGCATTGCCGGCAATGGCAGCTTTTGTTGTTTTACTTTTCATACCGAACAATAAAGCACCATTTAATGCTAGATCATTCGATAGATAATATTTCATACCAATTCCATTAACTGTTGGCAGAGTTAATGTATAACTACCATAAGTAATAGTTCTAGTATCAGAACGATAAGAACTCGCACCTAAAGAACTTAATCCATTAAATTGAAATAATAGAGCTTTGTCGCCTTCATTCGTCATAGCGGTAACATCACCAGCATATGACAACTGCCCGATTATTAAGATGGCTATGAAAACGAGAATCAATTTTTTCATGATATATACCTTATATTGTTGTATTAATTAGTGAATTATAATAATTTAAATTATTTCAAATTTACGTATGTGATTATAACAAAAAAATAACAATTTGTCAAGTACTTTTTTATTAAATCTTTAAGCGTACCCTGTAACTGCTTATATATCAATGAGTAAGAAAATATTTATACTCAATAAAAAAATAGTAATTCTGGAGTAAAAACAGAAAGGAAGCATTTAAAGCTTCCTTTTGTATAAATTGACAATATCAACTAAAAACTAAAATTTAAAATCAACTCCGATATCGAAAGCAGAGTAACTCATACTGCCAAGGCCTATCCGAGCCGAGCCAGCGAGATTTTCAGAAAACCAATATCTCGCTCCGCCATTTCCCCCTAGAAAAAGTCCACCCCACGAGGGTGAGACGTAATTATAACCATGTGGTCCTTTATACTTAACTGAACCAGCATCATATGCTAATGTTAAACCAAGCCAAGGATCCAATTTACCATCACCTACTTGAAAATGGTAATTAGCTTGGGCACCGATCATGATATCAGTATAACTCCAGCCCCATGTTTCTCCATAATAATCTCCAATATCCTCACTCCAACTCCAGTACCGAAACAAACCACCGATACCGAGAATACCGGATCCCATATCAGTATCCATTGCATACTCATAGTTTGCACCAAAGATGGGAGTAGAACCGTGAAAATATAAACCAAGGCTAGGTCCCAGATAATTTTTCTCTTTTACGAATTGTGCTGAAGCAAAACTAGCACAAATCAGAAGAACAAACAAAATAAACATTGATTTTTTCATTTATTACCTTTTAATGTGTTGATAGTTATTTGTGATTTATTATTAATATTTTATTAATTTCAATCCTTTAACAATGCCCTTGAGATCACAATTCTCTGAACTTCTGATGTGCCTTCATATATCTCCGTTATTTTCGCATCTCGGAGATACCTCTCGACATTGTACTCTCTCACATATCCGTAGCCGCCATGTATCTGAATCGCTTCTAATGCTGCATCAACGGCGACTTTCGAAGCATAAAGTTTTGCCATTGCTGATGCGTAACCGTATGGTTTACCGATATCTTTTAAGTATGCAGATTGTAAAGTGAGTAAGCGTGCTGCCTCAATTCGTGTTGCCATATCTGCAATTTTAAATTGAATCGCCTGAAACTCGGCAATGTACTTACCAAACGCCTTCCTCTGTTTAGAGTATTGGATGGACGCATCTAACGAAGCTTGAGCGATTCCTAACGCTTGTGCGGCAATGCCAATCCGACCACCATCGAGCGTCTTCATGGCAAATTTAAAACCAAAACCCTCTTCACCAATTCTATTCTCTGAAGGTATACGACAATTATCGAAAGCCAATGAAACTGTATCAGAGCTTCTGATCCCAAGCTTCTTCTCCTTTTTTGCTACTGAAAATCCTGGTATTCCTTTTTCTACAATGAACGCACTGATTCCGTGGGATCCTTTAGTTTTATCCGTCGTCGCAATCACAAGAATGAAATCAGCAGTAGAACCATTCGTAATAAAATTTTTTGTTCCATTTAAAATATATTCATTTCCAGAACGATCAGCCGTGGTTTTTTGATTCGAGGCATCGCTCCCGGCTTCTGGCTCGGATAGAGCAAAAGCACCTAACTTTTTACCTGTTGCTAAGGGTATGAGAAACTTTTTCTTTT
The DNA here is from genome assembly GCA_030019075.1 of Bacteroidota bacterium. GTDB lineage: Bacteria > Bacteroidota > Ignavibacteria > UBA10030 > SZUA-254 > JASEHD01. The sequence continues at coordinate 13,504 of JASEHD010000003.1, read as the reverse complement.
GTTCTTCGTTGCACCATTCATTTAAACCATAGCAAACTAATGAATTATTTACCGACATGATAACGCCGCAAGAAGCATCAGCCCGCGAAATCTCTTCCATTGCAAGCACATAGCTTATTGTATCTAATCCCGCACCACCGTATTGTTCGGGAACCATCATTCCCATAAATCCAAGCTCACCTAATTTTTTCACTGCTTCATACGGAAATTCTTCCTTCTCGTCTCGTTCAATGGCAGATGGAGCGAGTTCATCTTCAGCAAACTTGCGCGCGGTTTCTTTGATCATCAATTGGGTTTCAGTGAAATCGAAGTTCATAATTGGTGAGTTGTTAGTAGTGAGTAGTTAAATGGTTAATTGGTTAATTGTGTTTTCTTAACTTTCGTATTTATAAAAGCCCTTACCTGTTTTGCGACCTAAATGCCCTGCAGCGACCATCTTCTTTAATAACGGACAAGGTCTATATTTTGAATCACCAAGTCCATCATATAAAACATTCATGATTGAAAGACAAACATCGAGTCCGATGAAATCTGCCAATGCCAATGGACCCATCGGGTGGTTCATTCCTAATTTCATGACAGTATCGATGGCTTCGGGTTTTGCTACACCTTCCATTACACAATAAATCGCTTCATTAATCATAGGTAATAAAACACGATTGGAAATAAATCCAGGATAGTCGTTCACTTCGACAGGTTCTTTTTCCAGCTTTTTTGTTAATGCAACGATCGTATCCAACGTTTCCTGATTGGTTGCCAAACCACGAATCACTTCAACGAGTTTCATCATCGGGACAGGATTCATGAAATGCATACCAATCACTTTCTCAGGTCGCTTAGTGATTGCTGCTATCTCAGTTATAGAAATCGAGGATGTGTTGGTTGCAAGTATTGCATTTTGCGGCGAGGAATTATCTAACACCTTAAAAATTTGTGTTTTGATTCCCCTATCTTCAGTTGCAGCTTCGATAACAATATCTGCATTCTTTACAGCTTCTTCAATCGAAAGCGTTGTCTTTATACGTGAAAGTGTTTGTTGTTTGACTTCCTCCGTGATCACAGCTTTTTTAATTTGTCGATCGAGATTACCAGTAATTGTTTTCAATCCGCGATCTATGAACTCTTGTTTAATATCGTTGAGGGTTATAAAATATCCATTTTGTGCAAACACATGGGCGATACCATTCCCCATTGTCCCCGCACCAATTACTGTTACGTTTTTTATATCCATATATTCTCCTTAAAATTTATGATAAATTTTCAACGATCATTGCACTTGCTTCACCGCCACCTATGCAAATCGCAGCCATTCCCCGCTTTGCACTCCGCTGTTTCATTGCGTGGAGCAAAGTTACAAGGATTCGTGTCCCACTCGCTCCTATTGGATGTCCGAGGGCAACTGCACCACCATTCACATTTACTTTGTTAATATCTAAACCGAGAATTTTATTGACAGCGAGAGTTACTACTGCAAATGCTTCATTAATTTCGAATAAATCGATCTGATCTTTGCTAAAATTTGCTTTTGCAAGAACCTTTGTAATTGCATCTGCAGGGGCTGTAGTAAACCATTCAGGTTGTTTGGCAAATGATCCATGTGCGATAATCCGAGCAAGAGGTTTAATCCCCATTTGGTCAGCTTTTGCCTTCGACATGACAACGACCGCAGCGGCACCATCATTAATCTTTGAGGCATTTGCTGGTGTGATTGTTCCATCAGGTGCGAATGCAGGTTTTAATGTTGCAATCTTATCGAATTTAACTTTTTTCGGTTCTTCATCCTCGTTGATAATTATTGGCTCAGCACCTTTCTGCGGAATATCAATCGAAATTATTTCATCTTTGAACAATCCATTCTTTTGGGCATCCAACGCACGTTTGTAACTTAGTGTTGTAAATTCATCCTGTGTTTCGCGTGAGATATTGCACTCTTTTGCACAAATATCACCAGCATTACCCATGTGAAAATCTTTATACGGGTCCCACAAACCATCTTTGATCATTCCATCTATAAGCTGCCCATGTCCCATCCGATAACCTGTCCTCGCTTTATCAAGGATATATGGAACGTTTGACATACTTTCCATCCCACCCGCTACAATAATCTCGGCATCACCGAGGGCGATCGCTTGTGCACCGAGCATTACAGATTTCAAGCCAGAACCACAGACTTTGTTTATCGTCATGCACTCAACAGATGTAGGAAGTTTGGCAAAGATAGCTGCCTGCCGGGCAGGTGCTTGACCTATTCCACTTGGTAAGACACATCCCATTATAACTTCATTAACTTGTTCAGGTTTTATTTGTGCTCGTTTTATTGCTTCGATGATAACAACCGCACCAAGTTTTGGCGCAGGTAACGAGCTGAGGCTTCCGCCAAATGTTCCAATTGGCGTTCGACACGCACTTGCTATTATAACTTCGTTTAACATAATCGTAAATAGAGTTTAATATTGTTATACGGTGAATTATACTTTACTTAATTCTGACAAATTCAATTCTTCTATTCTTGGCTCTGCCATCTGGAGTAGAATTATCTTCAATCGGTTTCGTAAATCCAAAACCTTTTGTGGTTATGCGTTTTGCATCTATCCCCTTGCTTACAAGGTACGCTTTTACAGCTTCAGCCCTACCTGTTGAAAGTTCCATGTTATATTTCGCTCCACCTACATTATCTGTATGACCATAGATAGCAACTTCTACGGAGGAGTTCGCTATCAAGCTGACTGCAACCTGATCAAGAATAGTTTTTGCATTAGGTAATAATGTTGTTTTAGCTGTCTCAAAATTTACACCTTCAAGGATGATACGCTCACCAACACTGATAATAGGCACATCATCTTTTGAATCAAGCGGATTTAATGCCAATTGAACCTCTTTTCCATCTGGCATTCCACCGCCATCAGTATCTATCTTTAAGGGATCCGTCCGATGCTTTAATACTTCATCACCATCATTCAATCCATCACCGTCTGTATCAACTTTCAATGGATCGGTTCTATATTTAAGCACTTCGTCACCATCACTCAAACCATCACCATCTGTATCAACTTTAAGGGGGTTGGTACGATACTTCAGCACCTCGTCACCATCGGTTAGACCATCTCCATCGGTATCCACCTTTAACGGATCTGTATAATATTTTAACACTTCATCACCATCAGTTAATCCATCACCATCGGTATCTTTCTTTAACGGATTGGTACGATATTTTAGTACTTCATCACCATCCGTCAATCCGTCTCCGTCAGTATCGGGAATTAAAGGATTAGTTTTATAAGTGTGAACTTCTTCTCCATCTTTTAAACGATCTCCATCAGTATCGGGATTAAGTGGATCTGTCCCAATTTGTTTTTCTTCATTATTTAATAATTTATCACCATCGAGGTCAGGATTCTCAGCGCGTAGAAAGGCAAAAAGATTTAATGTGATACTCCAGTAAGAGTCGTTTTTACTCGATTTAATATCATCAAGATATTTGGTAGAGGTATAATTGTACGTCCCACTTATTCCGACGGATGTATTTTTAGAGATTAACACATGCCCGCCAACCCCTATCGGAAAATATGTTGTTGTTTTATTATAATCTCCCCTTGCATTGTATTTTAAAAGGTTATTGTTTTTATCCTTGGGGTTAAAAAAAATAGTACCAACACCGCCAAAGAAATATGGTATGAAATCACTTTTGGTAACAGGTTGAACAATAAACCTAAAATCAAAAGGATAGATAGAAGAGGTAAAAAAAAGGGGATCTTTTTCTGCTTCTAATGTCCCCAACCCAAAGCCAGCTTCCAATCCGATACCCGGACTTGGATAATATCTGAAAAAAGCGCGTGCGATGGGAGATTCTTTATTATCGTCTATATCCGTACGCGGGATTGCTATTCCAAACGATGTTCCAACACCATAAGCGTTTGATAGATCTTGGGAAAAGCCAGTATTAATGATTATTGTTACAGCTACGAGTAATAAGAGTCTGTATTTAGGCTTTATCATAAGTTAATAATAGATTTTTATTGGACAGACCAATTTAAGATTTGCTCAGGAGAAAGTCAAGAGAAAATCACAGAATTTAATCTTATTTAAATTTTTTTCATAAAATAATGAAAATATTAGTTATTCATCGAGCGTAAAAATTCTTTATTCGATTTTGTTCCACGCATTTTATCTATCAGGAATTCCATAGCTTCTATTGTGGAGAACTCGCTTAGGAGCTTCCTTAGAATCCAAACACGATTCAATTCATCTGCTTCTAACAATAATTCTTCTTTACGTGTACCAGAGCGGTTGACATCCATGGCTGGGAAAGTACGACGATCACTTAATTTCCGATCTAATATTATTTCCATATTCCCAGTACCTTTGAACTCTTCAAAGATCACTTCGTCCATCCGACTTCCGGTTTCAATTAATGCAGTCGCGATAATCGTCAGACTGCCACCCTCTTCAACATTTCTGGCAGCACCGAAAAAACGCTTCGGGCGATGAAGTGCATTTGCATCAACACCACCAGAGAGGATTTTACCACTATGAGGCACGACAGTATTATGCGCTCGTGCAAGGCGCGTTATACTATCTAACAATATGACTACATCTTTTTTAGTTTCAACCAAACGTTTAGCTTTCTCATGAACCATATCCGCGACCTGGACGTGACGTTCTGGCGGCTCGTCGAACGTCGAACTAATGACTTCTGCATTCACCGACCTTTCCATGTCGGTTACCTCTTCAGGTCTTTCATCAATTAGCAGTACGATTAGTACAACCTCAGGGTGATTTCTAAGGATGCTGTTTGCAATTTTCTGAAGCAGGATAGTTTTACCGGCTTTTGGCGGTGATACTATCATGCCGCGCTGGCCCTTGCCGAGTGGGGAAAGTAAATCCATTATACGCATGGAATATTCACCCGGTGCTGTTTCAAGCTTCAGGCGATTATTCGGATAAAGTGGTGTTAAGTTATCAAAAAGAACTCGGTCACGGATGGCGTCTGGATTTTCATCATTGACAGCTTCTACACGCAGCAATGCGAAGAATCGTTCACCTTCCTTCGGTGGGCGCACCTGTCCACTTACAGAATCGCCTGTTCTTAAACTAAATTTTTTAATCTGTGATGGTGAAACGTAAATATCATCAGGTGATGGTAAATAATTATAATCAACAGAACGAAGGAATCCATAACCATCGGGTAATGTTTCTAAAACTCCTTTACTGAATGTGAGTCCATCCTTCTCAGTTTGAACTTCAAGGATTCTGAATATAAGTTCCTGTTTACGGAGATCCGCATAACCAGTTATATTCATATCCTTCGCAATGTTAGTCAGTTCTGCAATCTTCTTAGATTTCAGTTCTGCAATGTCCATCGGCATGGTAGTTTTACTTCCTTATAATAAATCAATAACAATATTTGTATGATAACATCCTTTCACCTTACATAAAGAGTTAAGTCTTTGATGTAATGCAATTCGGATTTATATTTTGATAAGTCTAATGGTGGTTTACAATCTATCTGAACGTTGTGTTGAGGACCTTCCTCTTTAAGTTTTTGTAATATATAAGCTTTCATTATAAAAAGCAAGTTTTTATGGGATTAATTCAAGAAATTTGAAACCTTCACCCACTAAATAATTAGAACCCGTAAGAATGATTGCTTCATTATGCCTTACTTCGTTTCGGGCATATTGAATCCCCTTTCCAACCGATTCTATATTTACCGATTTTATCGAATTTCGGTTGAATTCGTTTAAAATAATCCTACTTTCAAGAGCACGATTCGTTTTTGGAGTAACTGCAATCGCAAGGCGTATTCCCAAACTGAGGGATTGGATCATTCTTTTGTATTCTTTATCTTTCATCACACCGAACACAATAATATTTTTCCCCCCAATAAATCGCTTCAAATTGCTAACGAGTGTTTGAATTCCATCGGGATTATGTGCCACGTCTGCAATCATCAAAGGGTCGTTGCAGACAATGTCGAAACGACCTCTTATACCCGAATACCTTGCAACGTTTGCAAGACCATCTGTTATATTTCTTTTTGTAATATTCGAATAGCCCTCGTATTCTTTCAGATGTTCAACCGTTAATATAGCAAGTTGGAAATTGTTTTTTTGATGATCACCTACGAGCGGTAAAAATAAATTCCTGTATTCATTATTTTCCGTTTGCAAGTGGATCGTTTGTCCGTTTATTGTTTCCTTTACTGCAACTATCCGGCTTTGCTCATCAACATGTTTGATAAAAGAAGAATTTAGATGAGCAATATTTTTTAGCTGCTGAAGCGCTTCTTTGTTATTTGTGCCGGTTAAACAGGGAGTGTAGGGTTTAATAATCCCACCCTTCTCGAATGCAATGCTCGAATATGTTTTCCCCAGATATTCAGTATGCTCTAATCCAATATTTGTTATTATGCTTGCTAATGGAGAAATAACATTTGTTGCATCCCAACGCCCACCTAATCCGGTTTCAATAACAGCGATGTCAACTTGCTGATCACTAAAATATTGAAATGCGATCGCTGTGGTTGCCTCAAAGAAGGTCGCTTTATATTCTACGATTTTCGAGTGAAGAATTTTTGTATAACCAACGAGTATATTTTCAGGGATTTTTTTCCCATCAATTCTTATTCTCTCTGTGAAATTGACTAAATGCGGAGATGTATACAATCCTGTTCTATATCCGGATGCCGTGAGAATAGATGCAATCATCGAGGCAGTGGAACCTTTCCCATTTGTTCCAGCGATATGCACTGAAGGAAAATTGTTTTCTGGGTTTCCAAGGTATTGCAGTAACGCTCGAATATTCTGAAGTCCGACCTTGATACCAAATAATTCAAGTTTATATAAAAACTTTAATGTGTTTCCGATCTCTGACACAATGATATGAATTAATTAGACCTTGAGAGCCCCAACCAATTGAGTTACAGAATCAATATTTTTATCTTCGCAATATTGTTGAATCCCATCAACAATTTTAATACTGATATTAGGATCTATGAAATTCGCTGTCCCAATTTGAATTGCTGAGGCACCTACAAGAAAAAATTCGATTGCGTCTTCCGTAGATGATATTCCACCAATTCCAATAATCGGAATCTTTACGACCCTTGCAACTTCATAAACCTTCGCTAACGCAATAGGTTTAATAGCTGGACCTGAAAGTCCACCAGTTATTGTAGATAATTTTGGTTTCCATGTTCTCACATCAACAGCCATACCTACGACCGTATTCATTACCGAAACTGCATCTGCTCCTTCATCCTCAGCTACACAAGCGACATCAGAAATGCGAGTGATATTCGGAGTTAATTTCACGATCAACGCCTTTTTTGTTATTTTCCTTACACCTTTGGTTATTTCTTTCGTCGCATCACAACTTATTCCGAAACTTAATCCACCCTCCTTAACATTAGGACAAGATACATTTATCTCGTACCCGTGAATTCCCTCGTGATGCTCGAGAGCAGAAACGATCTCATAATATTCTTCGATAGTACTACCCGCGATATTCGCGATAACGGTTGTCTGGAGATTTTTAAGACATGGAAGTTTTTCATTAATAAATTTTTTAACTCCGATATTTGCAAGCCCGATCGAATTCAGCATACCGCTGGCAGTTTCAACAATTCGAGGTGGAGGATTTCCAACACGAGGGTGAAACGATAATGATTTCGTTATAATTCCACCCAGGTTACTTAAATTAACGTAGTCTTTGCATTCATCCCCATAACCAAAAGTGCCTGAAGCAACAATCACCGGATTTTTCAGCGTAAGAGGACCAATCTTTATAGCTGTATTAACCATTTATTGGAAACTTAATAATTCGACTGTTAAACATCGGACCATCCTTACAAACAAGAGCGTACTTTCTTTCTGGGGTTGATAACTCTATTACACAACCCTGGCAAATTCCAAATCCGCAAGCCATATTAACCTCAAGCGACATTTCACATTCCACCTGATGAAGTTTAATCACATCAGCAAGTGCATTCAACATAGGCACTGGGCCACAAGCATAAATCTTCGGTTTTTCTATCTCTCTGCTTTGAAGATATTGTTCAACTAATGCAACCACAGTACCATGATATCCTGCGCTGCCATCATCGGTTGCAATTTTTACATCTTCAAGATTATTCGTAATCACCTGATCAGCTTTGCGTGCGCCAAGAAAGGTGATAGTTCTCTTATTTTTAACTTTCAATTTCTTCACCAATAATGGGAATGGAGCAACTCCTAATCCACCGCCAACAAGTACAGCAGTCAAATAATCTTCTTCTATATGGAAAGAATTCCCGAGCGGACCGATAATATTAAGCATATCACCAACTTTCTTAGTAGATAATATTTTAGTTCCTTGCCCAACGATATTAAAAATTATACTAACCTCTTCCCCATTTGTATGATACACACTAAAAGGTCTGCGGAGAAGAGGAACAGTGCTATCATTAACTTTAATATTAAGAAATTGGCCCGGTTCAGCTTTGGCAGCTATCTGTGGAGAATTGATTGTAAATATGAATATATTCTCCGAGGGATTATCAATATGAGTTATTAGAGATTCAACTTGAATCATAGATAGAAACTTCGCTCTTTTACTTATTAACCCCCATCATCATCTTCGTCGGAGATAGGTTCATCGTCCTCAATGTCTTCGATATCCTGATCTTTCTCCCTCTCTCGCTGTCGTCGTATCTGCTCATCCCGTGGTAAGTCTTTATCAGGTCGAGGGACAACCGATTTACCTACAGGTTTTGGTGCTTCAGTTTTTGGGACAGCTTGTATATCCTTTGTCTTAACAAATTGTGATAGACTATTCGGATCGTCCTTTACAGCAACTTTCGGCTTTACTTCATCAGCATAAATAGATTTAGGATATTCATCAATTAAAATTTTATACCATGCTGCCGCACTATCGTTATTAACCAGTATAGTTTCATAAATCCATCCTATCGCATATAATGCTTTGGGTGCAAAAGGCGAAGTCGGATACACTCTGGTGACCGACCGATATCCTTGTAAAGCAGTAGTAATCTTCTCCAATTGAAGAAGATTTTCAGCATTTTTGAATAATAGTTCGGCTGAATCTATCTTAGCCGGACCGACTTCCATACCTAAATTCTTTTTCACCTGAATCGCATAATCAGTTTCATTATAACTTTCCAAAATAATTTTATAGACTGAATCAACTTTCGAAGAATCGGTTATTGAGTGATATATTTCCGAAATTGCATAGAGTGCTCTTGGAACGAGGGGCGAGTTTGGATAATTTGTTACCATATCGTTATACCAAATCATCCCTGAGTCTAATAAATTCAGTTCATTTAGAAACAGAGCTGCAAGCTCGAATTTAGCTTTGGCAATTAACGATCGTATTGAGTCGGGTTTTATGGGAGCTATAACGATAACTGGTGGTGATTTTTTGGCGGTTTTTGAAGTATCTTGGATTGATATACTGCTATCCTTCACTGATATTTTATCTACTTTCGAATCTACCAGATCAAGATCATTACTAATAACATTTGATATCTCTAAAGAATCTTCTCCAAGATATTCAGAATATTCATTCTCTGGATCAAAAAGTTCAGCATCAATATTTTGCAAAGTATCTTGAAGTTCATCTCGCCATCGTTGGGATCTGTTCCGACGGATATCTTTGGAAGTTTCTACTATTTTAATCGAATCGTTAGATTTTTGAATCGTATCCGTTTTTGAAGAAACAGATTTTGATGAATCGGATTCAACTTCCAATAAATTAGTTTGAACCTTAGTTGTCTCTGCAATGATAGCTTGTCTGAGTAGCGAGTCGTAATTATTTAAATTTGTTTTGTATTTAAAATAGTTTGATAGTATCAGTGCTTTTTTTTGTGCAAGGGCAGTTACCTCGGAATTTGGGAACTCGGCTTTCGCTTTATCATAATAATTTTGTGCTAACTTTAGGTCGCGATATGTTTTTTCGTAGATATGTCCACGCTGGAAATGACATTTTGCGGCGGCATCCGAGCGTTTGTACGTTGAATCAATATAGGTGTAAAGATCAAAAGCTTTTACAGAATCATTCTGCCGCCAATAGTTGTTCGCAATCTCCAAATCTACCAACCCTTGCTCTTCAGGTTTTAATTTTTCATCCTTCAATTCTTCGAATGATTCGAGTGCCTCTTCATACTTTCCAGCTAAAGATAACATTCTCCCCTGTTTCAGTCGTGTCTGAAGTTCTCTCGCAAAATCGGTTTTGTATTTTGCCCCATTTCCAAACGCATCAGCCGCTTTCCCATACTCATTTATATTTTCATAGCATTGTCCGAGTTTATTGTATAGATGATTCATCAATTTGCTATCACCCGGAGTTAATGCTGCAAGCATGAGAGACGTCGCAGCTAAACTGTAATCTTCCCGTTCAATCAATATTTGTCCTTCGAGCATCGACAATTTTAAAAGTATATCATCCTCCCCTGCTTTTTTAATTTCTGGTGCCGATTCTTTTATCATCATTAAAGCTTCATCCCATTTTTTCATCTGATATAAAGAAACTGCTAACCATAGTTTCCCTTCATAACGAAGATCGCTATCAGGAAAATTGTCAATTAATTCCTTGAATTTTCTTATTGCTGATTCATTCTCTCCTTTGTAAATGTACGATTTACCAATCATTGATATCGCATCGTCTATCCATGCACTTTTTGGATAAAATTGAATAAGCTTAGAACATTTCTCTATTACCTTATCAAGTTTATCTTTGGTGCCTTTGGGGATATTGTATATGGCGAAATAATTGGTATCACGGTCTTTCTGTGGAGTATTCTCAATTTCATATTCAGCATCATTGAAAAGCTTTTTTGCATTATAATAGGTATTGAAATAACCAGTGACATTATCGTATATTGAACAACTGGAGAATATCACTATCAGTGAAAAAATCAAACTGAGTGAGAGAACTAATTTGAGTAAAGGCAAGTGTTAAATCCTTTTATTTTAATCGTAACCACATCATAATAACATAAGTATGATACATAAAAATTCCTCGAAATGCAACGTTATTTCAAATTTGCGATTTTCAGATTCATTCCTTAATTTCTAAGAAAACATTTGGGGAGTAATGTAGTATGTTTTCACACATATTAAGCGGTTCGACTTTAGGAATAAAGGCTCACATTGTTGAGGTTGAAACGCATATTGCACCGTCATCGGCAATATTTAATGTTGTCGGTTTACCTGATAATGCCGTAAAAGAAAGTCGTGATCGAGTTTATGCAGCAATAAAAACAACCGGATTTCGATTTCCACAGAACAGCAGGATAACTGTCAATCTTGCACCAGCAGATATTAGGAAAGAGGGTTCCGCTTTCGATTTGCCAATCGCAATAGGGATTCTTGCTGCAACAGATCAAGCATTAACCGATATTCTCAACAAATTCGTCTTGCTTGGCGAGTTGGCGCTCGACGGCACACTCCGCCCTATTCATGGCACTTTGCCAATTGCAGTTGAAGTTAAGAAAAATAACATTCGCGGTATGATAGTTCCAAGAGAGAATGCAAAAGAAGCTGCGATGGTTGAAGGGCTTGAAGTCTATCCAATGGATTCACTTGTAGAAACTGTTTCGTTTTTGAATGGTGAATATAAAATACTAAAACCATTTCACGTCGACTTAAAAGAAATCTTTTCGACTGAGCAAAGATATCCAACTGATTTCTCCGATGTGAAGGGACAGGAAAACGTAAAGCGTGCGCTCGAAGTTGCCGCCGCAGGTGGGCATAACATTATAATGATCGGTCCACCCGGCTCCGGGAAAACGATGCTTGCAAAACGATTGCCGACGATTCTTCCTCCGCTCACATTCGATGAAGCAATTGAGACAACAAAAATTCACTCAGTAGCCGGTTTACTTCCTCCCGATACAGCATTGATATCTACAAGACCTTTTCGCTCACCTCATCATACAATTTCCGATAGCGCATTGGTTGGTGGAGGAACAATTCCACGACCGGGAGAAATTTCGCTTTCACATCATGGTGTTTTATTTTTGGATGAACTACCTGAATTTGCACGGAATGTTTTAGAAGTTCTTCGCCAGCCGCTTGAAGACGGACATGTAACCATCAGCCGCTCAAAAATGTCGATTGATTATCCTGCTAACTTCATGATGGTGTGTGCGATGAATCCGTGTCCATGCGGTTACTTTACAGACCCAATGAAAGAATGCACTTGCAATTCACTTCAAATCCAGAAATACATGGCAAAGATTTCAGGACCACTTCTCGATAGGATTGATCTTCATATCGACGTCCCTGCAGTGAAATACAAAGAATTAGCAAGTAAGAATGCGAGCGAAGCATCCCAGAAAATTCGTGATCGGGTTGTTCAGGCACGTGAAGTTCAGATGAAACGTTTCGCTGGGCGGAAAGGGATGTACAGTAATGCTGATATGCAATCGAAGGATATTCAAAATTATTGCAAGCTTGATTCCGCCGGAGAAGAATTACTCAAGATGGCAATTACTAAATTAGGATTATCCGCTCGTGCTTATGATCGGATTCTTAAAGTAGGACGCACTATCGCTGATCTCACATCATCTCCAAACATAAAACCCGAACATATCAGCGAGGCAATTCAGTACAGGAGCTTGGATAGGAATTTGTGGATGGCGTGAGATTCTGGAAAATCCCTAAAAGTTTGTATCTTTAATAAATTCCGCGTTATCCGCGTAGAAGTTTATCCCGACTAATGGGGGGAGTGTGAATAATTTCTCGCAAAGATCGCTAAGGATGCAAAGAAATAAAGATGAAACTGCATATTAACCTAAAAAAAATAACAGACAACTCATACGATATCATTATCGGTACAAAGCTCGTTTTTATTGCGAAAGAACTTGCAAAACAAAATGAATTCTCAAAATATTTCATCATCACCGATTCAACCGTCAAACGACTCTACGGTGATAATTTTCTCAAAACACTTCATTCACATAAAATTGAAGCGTATCTCCTATCAGTCCCCGCAGGCGAAAAAAGTAAAACCCGTAAAACCAAAGAACTTCTTGAAGATAAACTTCTCAAACTTAAGGCAGATCGAAACTCTCTAATCATAGCACTTGGCGGCGGAATGGTTGGCGATCTTGCCGGTTTTGTTGCGGCAACACTCATGCGCGGAGTTCCTTTCATCCAAATTCCAACCACCCTCCTATCACAAGTCGATAGCAGTATCGGCGGCAAGGTAGGAGTCGATCATCCACTTGGGAAAAATCTTATCGGCGCTTTTTACCAACCAAAGAAAGTGTTCATTGATGTCAATACATTGAACACTCTTCCTTCACGGGAATTCCGGAATGGAATGGCGGAAGTTATAAAATATGGAGCGATTCTTGATCGAAATCTATTCTCGCTCCTTGAACAAAATCATTCAAAGATTACGCTCCATTCCGCCAGAGGTGGACAAGCATCTCGACGAGTCGAGTCTTCGACCATCCTCCATCTCATTCATCGCTGTTGTCAATTGAAAAAAGAGATTGTCG
>JASEHD010000039.1 GCA_030019075.1 Bacteroidota bacterium | reverse complement strand
CTTACTTATATGACAGCCCATTACACTGCAAACTATTTACGGAAAACTTTGTAGTGTCCGATAGAAACATCTGTCAACACGAAGCAAACTCGATATCGAATAATACCGTACCAACTTCGGGAGTTTTATCATCTTTTAATTTCAAGTTGCTTCCCTCCTATATTTTCCGTAAATTTATACCGATTTTAAATATATACGCCGATCCAGCTTACTAACCAATTATGAGCGGGATGGCGTTTTTTATCTCATTCTTGAAGATTTTTACTATCGGGCAATACCGTGTTTGAAGATTTAACTAATAAATTAGAAATCGTTTTTAAGAAACTTCGTGGCCAAGGCAAGATCACAGAAGCCAATATAACTGAATCGCTGCGCGAGTTCCGTCGGGTTCTGCTCGATGCCGACGTGAATTACAAAGTGGTGAAGCAGTTCATCGATGACGTACAGAAGCGATCTCTTGGACAAGAAGTACTCACGAGCATCACACCCGGTCAGTTCATCGTAAAAATAATTTTTGATGAGTTAGTGAAGCTAATGGGTTCAGCACACACTGAGATTAAATTCTCACCGATGCCCCCCACTATCATTATGGTTGCCGGTTTGCAAGGTTCAGGTAAAACTACTTTTTGTGCAAAGCTTGCAAACCATCTGAAAAGTAAAGGTAATTTTCCGATGCTTGTTGCAGCCGATGTTCATCGCCCCGCTGCGATAGATCAATTGGAAATGTTAGGGAAACAAATCCAAGTTCCTGTTGTAGCGGAACGTGGTAAAAATGCTATCGAGACCGCTATCGGATCTATAGAAAAAGCTCGCAAAGCAGCCCGCGATATTCTCATCATTGATACTGCCGGCAGACTGCACATAGATGAAGAAATGATGCAAGAGGTTGAGACGATCAAACAGAGAGTCAATCCTCATAATATTCTCTTTGTTGTTGATTCGATGACCGGACAAGACGCAGTAAACACGGCAAAAGCATTCCACGACCGATTAGATTTCGACGGTGTAATCCTGACAAAATTGGATGGTGATACACGTGGTGGCGCTGCGATTTCAATTCGTGCAGTTGTCAATAAACCGATTATGTTTGTCGGTGTCGGAGAAAAGTTTGATGCTTTAGAAGTGTTCCACCCTGATCGGATGGCGACCCGGATCCTCGGGATGGGTGATATTGTAACACTTGTTGAAAAAGCTCAAGCACAGTTTGATGAGCATAAAGCTCAAAAACTTGAAGAAAAGATTCGAAAGGCACAATTCACTTTCGAAGATTTTCTTGATCAGATTCACGAAATCAAAAAGATGGGACCGCTTCAGCAGGTATTGAGCATGATACCGGGTGCGAGCAGAATTCCGATGGATGCAGAAGTCAACGATAAAGCGCTTGTCCATGTTGAAGCGATCATTCAATCGATGACAAAAGAAGAACGACAAAAACCGCAAATCATTAACGGTATGCGCCGTCGCCGCATCGCAAACGGAAGCGGAACTTCAATTCAGGAAGTAAATAAAGTTCTCAAACAGTTTACCGAAATGCAAAAAATGATGAAGACATTCTCAAAAGGGAAAATTCCTAATTTATTACGCGGCATGAAGGTAGCAAGTTAAAAATTTTTAAAATGATTAATAATTATATTCAAAAAAGGAGTAGACACATTGGTTAAAATAAGATTACGACGAGTCGGGAAGAAGAAACAGCCGATTTATAAAATAGTTGTAGCAGATTCTCGTACCGCACGTAGTGGAAAAATTATCGAGGCAGTTGGGCAATACAATCCATTGCTCAATCCGATTGGTATTGAAGTCGATGAGAATCGCCTATTCTTATGGCTAAAACGCGGCGCACAACCAACAGACACAGTATGTAGTTTGTTAAAACGCAAGGGATCGTGGCTAAAATGGCGCCTGATGAAAAAAGGTGCCGACGAGGCAACTATTACCTTAGAATTTGAAAAATGGCAGTCGCTTCAATCAGAAAAATTGAATCGCGAATCAGAGCGGAAAACAAGACGAAAATCGCTGCTGCGGAAAAGAAAAAAAGCAACTGAAGTAACGGCAGCCGCGCCCACTGCGCCTCCCGCAGAAGCAGCTGTTACAGCCGCATCGTGAGAATAAATCGGTTTTTGTAAACAATAATTCATAGCTGCAACCATTATTATTAAGAATCTCGTAGAGATTTGATTTTTAAAAAAACGAATGGAGGATGCATGAAAGAATTTCTCGAATATGTTGCAAAACAACTTGTCGATCAACCCGAAGAAGTTTCGATCCAGGAAGAAACGATTGAAAACCAGCTCGTTCTCAAACTTAAGGTCGCACAACCTGACGTCGGAAAAGTGATTGGAAAAAAAGGCAAAACAGTTTTGGCTTTGCGGACGCTCATATCTGCAATCGGCAAAAAGTCAGGTAATGTAGTGAAGCTTGAATTGGTTGTAGATCAATTGAAGGGAAAAAACTGACAACTGAAAATTTATCGCATCTTGTCGCCGTAGGAAAAATTGTAGGGTGTTTCGGCATCAAAGGGGGTCTTAAAGTTAAGCCGATTACTCATTCAATAGAACGGCTCACAGAGATTCACCAGCTTTTTCTTGGAACTTCACCTGAGAAAGCGACTTCCACGGTAGTCGAGGAAGTATCAGCAAAAGGATCAACCGTTATTCTGAAGCTGCAAAATGTAACTGATAGAACAGCAGCGGAAAAATTCATAGGATGCTTCATTTTTGTTAAAGAAGAAAACATCAAACAGCCCAAAAAGGGTAGTTACTTTATTCACGAGATAATCGGATGCGGCGTATGGTCAGATGCAGGAAAATACATCGGAGATATAAGAAACGTATTAAAGATGCTCGCACAAGATGTTTGGGAAATTCAAAAGGATGATAAACTCTATATGATTCCTGTTGTGAAGGAATTTATTATGAGCGTTGATATTAAGGCGAAAAAAGTTGTGGTTCAATTAATAGACGGACTAATTGAAGAATAACGCTCCGATGAAGATCGAGATAATCACAGGATTCCCAAAATTACTCCGAAGTCCGCTTAACGAAAGTATTATACGTCAGGCAAAAAAAAAGAAATTGGTTTCGATTCGTGTACATGACTTAAGGAAGTACACACACGATAAACATAAAACTATAGACGATACACCTTATGGCGGCGGTGCGGGTATGATTCTCAAGCCCGAACCGATCTTCGAGTGTATCGATTCGCTTCAAAAAAAGCGAGAATACGATGAAGTCATTTATCTAACAGCCGATGGTGAGACATTCAGTCAAAAATATGCCAATGAACTATCGCTGAAGAAAAATTTGATATTCTTGTGCGGACATTATAAAAGTATCGATCATCGTGTTCGTGAAAAATTGATTACAAAAGAGATTTCCATCGGTGACTATGTGTTGACTGGCGGCGAGCTTGCGGCGCTGGTTGTCGTTGATGCAATTATTAGATTAATCCCAGGTGTATTAGGCGACAGCGAATCAATGTTAACCGATTCGTTTCAGGAAGATTTACTCGATTGCCCATCATACACGAAACCGGCAGAATATCGAGGGATGAAAGTCCCGGCGATCCTGCTGTCAGGTGATCACAAAGCAATCGAACGCTGGCGGCGTGAACAGCGTATCGAGCGTACAAAACAACGCCGAAAAGGTTTATTATCATAAAATAAGGAGAAACAACAATGGACAAGTTAAAATTAGTTGAAGCAACCCAGATGAAATCGAACCTACCGCAATTTAAAGCGGGTGATACTATAAATGTACAGGTTCGTGTTATCGAAGGTGATAAAGAACGCACTCAGCAATTTCAAGGTGTTGTAATCGGTCGGCATGGCGACGGATTACGTGCAACATTCACCGTTCGGAAAATCTCAAACGGCGTCGGTGTTGAGCGTATTTTCCCGCTCCACTCTCCCCGCCTTGGTAAAATCGAAGTATTAAAAGTGGGAAGGGTTCGCCGGGCGAAGATGTACTACTTGCGCACACTCGCTGCAAAACAGATTCGGCAAAAAACCTCGGCAGACTAAGCTCGTGGCTAAACGCCTTGGAATTATTCCTCATTTGTTTGCTCAACCACTTTTCTATGGATTGAAAAATCTGGAGGAGTCTCCATTCGATATAGTCGAGGAATCCGCCCTACAGCTTGCAATCAAGCTCCGTTTAAAAGAATTAGACGGGGCTTTTTTATCTCCCATAGATTATGCAAGAGATTATTCGAAGTATCGAATCGTTCCAGATGTTGCTGCAATCTCGGTAGGTGAAAGTAATTCTGTTCTTCTATGCTTCAAAGAGAATACTCGCCAGATAAAAACACTTGCCTTCGAGCCGAGTTCTTCCTCTGAAATCGTCCTCGCTTCTATAATTCTCGCTGAGAAGTATAATATTAAGACACAGCTAATACCTGTTGCGGCTTCAATCGATCAGGCGATGATGCAAGCCGATGCATATCTTGTTCCACAGGAATCTCTGACAACTGGTGATACTGCTCATAGAATTAAAGAGCGAACTCTTAAAATTGACCTCGTTGATGAATGGTTTGATATCACTGAGTTACCATTCGTTCACGGCTTTTGGGCTGCACGCGAGAACGCACTTACTCCAGATGAAATGAAATTCTTGATAGAATGCGGAAAGCACGGTACGGATAATCTTGAAAAAATCATGGAGAGTAACTTGTCGGAACAGCTAATACATTTTCGCTATAATCTCGATGAAGAAGCGAAAATCTCGCTTACCGAATTCTTCCGCATGGCATATTACCATGGGATATTGCAGGATATACCGGAGGTGAAGTTCTTCTCACAAAATCCATAAAATAAATAGATTCTTAATTGTGTCGTGAATAAGAAGAGAATCACAATCATAGTTGCAAATGTTCTAATAGTAGAGTATATTTTAATTAGATTTTATGGAATTGAATAACACATATCGCAAAAAAATGCTTCATGCGATAATCTACTTCACTAAAAAGGTTAAAAATCCAACCAAAGTAAAAATCTTTAAACTGCTTTTCTTCTCAGATTTTGAACATTTTAAAGAAACAGGTAATAGCATAACTAACCTTGATTATTACGCTTACGATTTTGGGCCTGTCCCTAAACATCTCTACGAAGAAATATCAGATAACAAGGTTCCAGAAGATTTTTCACCTTACATAACCTTATTACCATTTAAATCAGAAGAAAGTGGGAAACAAGGTGCTATTTTTAAAGTAAAAGAAAAAATCAAACCAGATCTAACAATTTTTTCACCAAGACAGCAAAGGGTTCTTGAGAAATTTGCCGATATGTTTAGAGACGTCGATGCAAAAATGATTTCCGATATTTCTCATTTTAAAAACCACCCATGGGACAAAACAAAAAATGAGAAAGGGCTTTTCAACAAAATCGAGTACATTCTTGCCCTTGATGATGAATCAAAGATATCCGTTGAAGATGCAATGGAAGCGATGAAAGAACGCGAAGAAATGTTCAAGGTATTCCCACTGAAAAAAACAATCTGAAGCTTTACAATGTCAAGAGGAGGCGTATATTATCATAGTCATTTCCCGTTCCACGACGGTGAAACTGGACAAAAAAGATTTGTAATTCTTAACGAGCCAACAGAAGATGAGCCATATTTAGTTGTTAAAACAACTACGAATTTAAGGAATAAAATTTTTAGGGAAGGTTGCAATCAGCAACAAGGTGTATTTTATTTACCCGCCAATAAAGAACGCTCGTTTCCACATAACACATTAATACAGCTACTCAATATTTATGAGTTCTCTACTAAAGAATTTTTAGCAGGGCATTTAACCGAGAAAGTCATATCTCCACTCGGCAATTTGTCGGCGTTGACGATAACGCAGATAATAAATTGTATTAAACAATTAAAAGATGATGTAGATGAACAGTACTTTAGGTTAATTATCAGAAAATGAGATCCTTCACCAACTCCGCCCAAATAAAATAGGAAATACAGACTAAAAGCAAATTAGAGAATACATCTCCGGGGAGTATTATTAGTTGATTTTTAGAAAGTAAAATTATTACAAGTTATTTCTTCATTATCGATTTTACTATTTCATCAATCTCCTTTAATTCTTCATCCAATCTCTCTCGCACCTGGTTACGCACGCAAATATCGATGCGCCAGGTATTCAACCGCCGGCGAACTGAAACTCGTCTAAATGTTGATTCACCAACTTAATCTCTGGCATGTCATTATAAGTTCGTCCAAAGAGCTCGCGTCCGGTCAAATCTTTTCGCGCTCCACCCCATTGTTTAAAGAAGAAAGGAACATCTTTTCCTTTACACTGTCGAAAGATAGACTTTACCCAATCAGCATTCATTGGGCGTGCATAAGGACCTGACTCTCCTCCTACAATAACCCAGTCTATTCCACCTAGTGGTAAATTGTTGAGTGGACCAAGTAATGGCTCACAAGACAGGAATCGTACCATCGCTGGAACATTTCGAAGATCGGAGATCCGATTCAAAGACCTTTCATTTTCAATGCTAACACCTATCTAAATATTTGATGTCCATGGGAGCTTTAATGAAATTTCACTGAGCCGTTTACTCCGCTTGGTTAGAATTTGAAATGTATGTTGCGTACACCGCACCATCGTTTCGAAAACTTTCTTGATATACTCAAGCGGCACATCCTCATGAAAAAGATCGCTCATGGAATTGACAAACACAATCCTTGGCTCTCGCCACTTCATTGGCTGGTTTAAAATATCAGGTTGTAAAGTAATTTTGAAACCATTTCTGTATCGGTACACTCCCATTGCCTTTAACCGCTTAGCCATTGTTTCTGCGTAGCAATGTTTACACCCGGCGCTGACCTTTGAGCACCCAGTAACAGGATTCCATGTCATTTCTGTCCATTCGATATGGGATCTATTTGGCATTCGACGCTAAGAGAATAATTCCGTTTGTGTACTCGATAACCCCACTCTTCGAGCAAATTCTGTCCAACCAATGCACGGTACATTCTCTAAGAAACACGCCATTTGAACAGCTTGGTCATCAGATACAATGATATAACCTTCGTAAACTTTTCCCACGGCAACTACTAGTCCATCCGCTGCCTTTCTTCCCGCAGCACTTTTCCAAAATCCACGATACTCTTTATTCCCGACCCGTATCTTTTCTCCGTATGTCTGTTCGATCCTCGGAAGTTCTATCATAAGTTTGGGATTATGTTTCATTGGTATCACTATTTGGTGCTGCTCTTCCCAGCGATCAACGAAAGTGTGTAGCTTATCCGAATGACGTTGTATCTCACGATGTACGCCTTCAGGGATTTTAAGAGTACCATTTTCAGCAAGTCGCTTCAACTTCTTGAACTGTTTTGGGAAATGTAGAAACAGATTGATGAGGGAAGCAGTATCACATACATAGGTATTACCGGATCCCATACGATAATCTGAATTAACCTTGAAGTTCTTTATGTGTCCAATCGAGAAACTCAGGCACTTTCTCTACTTTCATATCCAGCACATACGATAAATCGTCAAGTGGTAAGTTACGCTCATTTCTTGACATCGTAAGCACCCGTCCGAGTGAATAACCAATTTCACGAAGCTTGAGTTCTTTTTTCGTTGGACGACTGCCACCGCCTCCCCTTCCCCATATCTTGAATTTTTCCCATTGTGCTCTCTTTTCTTGATAAAGACCAATCGGGGCAAGATTCATATCTTCTAGCATAATCAGTACAACATCACGGCTAACAAAAAGTGGGTAACGGACCTCATCAAGAATTTGATCAGCCCAAGTTTTATTAAACTGATACTTTCCGATTTCTTTTAAGCGTTGACTGAATTCATCATAGTTAAGCAACATCCGTGCAGCAAATTTATTTGCAAAGGGCTCAGGATTTTCTCCGGTTTTAAGTCCACGAAAATCGCACGCCAGCCCCTCATTTGAAGTCAACAAGTGTCCGTACTCGTGCAGGAGAGTAAAAATTCGTCCTGCTGCAGCTTCCACGTCTTGATGGTTAACCAAAATGAATGGATAATCTTCAAACCAAGTAGATGCACCACGAATATCGCCAGGTTCGAGCTTCATTTGAAAGCAGAACACACCTTGTTTTTCAATATTCTTTCTCCACCAAAGAAACGCTTGATTGGAATTATGCCATTGTTTACGAATCTCTGAACTAAATCCGAAATGATTTCTCTCCCGTTGAACCAATGTATCAAGCTCAGTATCACTAACCGAACGATTGGAAGGTTGAATTTTAACACTCCACTCTACACCTATTGATGCGATAAGATGGGTCGTCCACTCAGCAAGTGTGAAAAACCGACGAAGAGTTTGTCGGGATGATGGACTAAGTTTCTGTTGTTTCTCTGATGACAAGCCACGAAAACTCAGCGACAAGTTTTCTTTGGGAATTTCTTGTAAAAAGAAATGACCTACAGGACAAACATAAAGTTCAGCTAAAGTTTCCAAGTCCTCAAGGTTCGGCTCGGATGATCCTTCTTCCCATTTACATAGCTGTTCTGCTTGAATAGGAGTATAGAATTTTCCAAGCTTTTTTGAAGATTCTTCTACAGCTATGGGAGACAAACCAAGCTGTTCTCTTGCCTTTTTAAGGATTGAAGTAGAAATCCAAGTCATAATTTCTTTTTAAAGTTTTCACACGATAAAATATAACACGAATATCCTTACAGTGCAACATCTTACCTTTTAACTATCCCGAACACTATCCCATCAATCTCCTTCAACTCATTCAAATAATTCAGGATGCTTTTCTTTTTACTGTCTTCTCATTATCCCTTTCACAATTCCATCAATCTCATCTTCGTTTGGTTGCTCATCTATAGTATTGGATTGAAATAAGGTTAATTGATTTTTCTTCTTTTCAATTTGTTTTTGTATAGTTGTCGGTTTATTCAGGATGTCATTGATACATGTTCTCTTTTTATCTTTGTTCCAACTTTCATATAGCACATCGAATAAAACAACCGACCAATTGTCACCTTGAAATCTCTCATAAAACATGGGTGACTTTAATTTTTGCTTAAATTGATTTTCTCTATCGACTGGAAAAAGCATTACCTTGCTAACAGTCTTCTCAAGGTTAGAACACCTTTGCAAAGCATCTGTCATTGGAGTTGTGGATTCAACTTCGAATGCATATTCCACATTATGGTTCTTTATCCAAAGAAGATCGATATCATCAACAACATCAGGATTTTGAACGTTCTTTAATTTGAAAACATTTTTATAGGTTAAGTATTGGTTCAATTTCCCGGTCGTTTTAATTATCGGTGAGTTGAGATCGTGACTCTGTTCATTCTTTCCGATGTAGATATCATAGCCTGCTGCCTGTCCAATCTCAGACAGTATTGCAATGATTGTTGAATGTTCTCTCTCTGCCTCGCTTCTTTTAAAATTGTTTTTGATGAGCCAATAACCTTGCTGCATCGGTTTTGCATAGACTTCGAGCGCTTCACGAATACTTGTTTGATCCGAAGTCAATGAGTTCGGGAATGAGATGCTGACTGCTTCCCAAATATCCGTAAACGTTACTTTCCCTTTTTGCTGGAGCTTGGCAAGTACGGTTCTTTCTACCCGCTCGGTTAATGGTATTTTCTGGAGATGAGGAACCATACCTGGATTTTTAAACCACCATAATTTGCCTTGCGCTCCCCCTCTTTTAGCGTCGACTAAAATAAATTCATTGTCAATATGTTTCTCTAATGCTGTCTTCACATCTAATCCGGTATTCAACTCTGAAAAGTACCCTCTTCGTGCTAGTTCGGGATCAATCGCATTGATGATTATCGTGTATGGAGTTGGTTCTCCACGTTCGGCAAGAATTTTTACTGAGGTATCATATACAATTTTATCAAATCTTAATTCGTCAATAGCTTCTCGTTCTGCTCCCTTTTCTCCAAGATTTGGTTTATAGAACCTAAGATAGAAATCACCTTGAGCGGAACCAAACGGCTGCAACAAGGATTTCGCAGAAGGACGAGCTAATTCTTGGTGATGAACCTTCTGTAATTCAAAACCGGATAAAACTCCCGCCCTGATCGTTGCGTTACGTACTTTAAATGTAGGATTATGAAATGTCACTGTGAGATAATTTTCGGGTTTTAAGAGGTTGAAAATTCCTTCAAAACTATTTGATAATAAAGAATGGTATGTATCAAAGTTTTTATCCTGACGTTCATTGTGAATGATTTCATCTAATGCAATCTTTTCAAGATACCCTTCATCTTTTTTAAGCCACGAGACCCACATGTAGCTAAGTTCACCATATTGAATAGATGAATCGTAAGGTGGATCAGTAAACACATAGTCCACACACCCGTCTTTTCCATACTCGGTAATCATCTTTTTGATTAAATCGAGACACGAACCGGTATAAATAAATATGTCCGACTTTCCAGAAACTACATCTTCAAATGATTGACCAAATCTAACATTCTCAAAATACTTATTTGATTCTTCTTTGGCATTTATCAAACCTTGACGACCGAGAATAGCGCTTTCAAATTTCTCCCAAACATTTGATTCCATATATCTTGGAGTAAACCAATAGCTTTGTTGATTCCAACCAACGCCACTAAAAGGACGATATCCAGGTCTTCCTTCGGCTAACAACCTACTGCACAGGTGTAGCATAGAAGTGAAGGCGATTTTTAGGAAATCCTTTACGTTTTTGTCTGATTCATTTTCTATTTCTTCCATTAGAATTGCTAATGCGTATAAATTTCGTTTCGTAAACAACCCATCCACAGATTCATATTGCTGTTTTTCTTTGAATGGTTTCCCATTTGCATGGTACAATTTGTTGTTCGGGTACCATTCTTTGATTTTATGTTTATCAATTTTTGAAATTAAGTCCTTATCATATTTCTCTAATTTTGTATCACCCCTACGTTCATCCCCACAATCAGGGCACTTTTGATAACGAATATCAACACATTCATTCTTTATCCAAATAGCACAATCGAATACAATTTCTTTTCCACATTTTCTGCATTTTGTTTTATATAGCTCAAGTATTCTATTCTTAACTTTCTCTTCAATTCTTCTAAACACCTCTTGGATTTTTAGTAATGGAATATTTTTTATTGTAAGTCTTGTTAACTCAGTCGCTACAGGAATTATGTCGCAGACGATCGCTTTCCTTCCACGTTTTAATGCTTCAATTGCTGTAACACCGCTTCCACTGAATGGGTCGAATACAATTCCACCCACAGGACAGTATGTTTCGATGAATTGTCCAACCACATTCCATGTCTTCCGCGACCAATACTTATGGAAGTTATACATAGATGTATGTGCTTCCGGGGGTATTTGTCTATTGAGGTGTTTCAAGTTCGGTTTATTGACTTGAGGTACTGTTTGTTGAAATTCCTTAGATATTTTCTTCATCTGGATTCAATGTGTCTGATAATTCTTTTTGTTAATTCGAACACTGCAGCAAGCTGAGTGGCTTTAACCGGACCAATACCTTCAACTCCCATCAACTCATTTAATGTCTTCCCTGGGAGGTTATAAACGGTTCCAAATTCATCTAATAGTTTCTGAGCTATTTGTTCCGCATTTAATTTCTTTGTTCCCGAGTGAAGAATAATTGAGAGAAGTTCTTTTTCAGAACACTGAGACGGACTGATCCTTCTTAACTTTCCACCAGGATGCTTCCATTGTTTGTAGGAAGAGATTTCTTCCCGGACTCGATTTGTTATTTTCTTTGGTTTCCGTTTCATATCGAACGTGTAGAAATATACCAAAAATCTTCGCAAAATCAACCTCATCTTGATTTTCAGCTAAGTTTTTAGTAGTTTGTATTATATTAAAAGGACAGATTAAACCAACAGTTCGCTGACATCCTGTTTTTTAAACAAAATAAAAGACTGTATCTGATTTACTACCGGGTTGGTCGAAGCGATAAATTTCGATAACTCGGTATTTTTTATATCTAAACCACAAGATGAGACACTGCGCATTATATTATATTTTGATTTTAGGAATATTTCTCTCGTATTCATGCGAGTATGAAAAAAGTGGAACGATTGATCCAAGTCTTTCAATTCCTTTTTTATTTACAGTTACGCTGAGTCATGATTCATTGAACCTCGATTCTCCCTCGCCTGGAATCATTGACTCATTAGGCGATAACAAATATCAAATATCGATCAGCGTTACCGGCAAAGGTTATCAACATCCCTCATCTCCCGTAACAGGTGGGATTTTAAAAATATTCAAACCGGATACTTCATCACCATTCATGAAAATAAATATACCAACGCAGGCATCACAATCGGATACTATCTCTTTTACAAAATTAATTTCCTTCGTCATAAACAGATCCGATATAGGACACATCCGGTTATCGTTTCTACTTCAAACATCTTCCGGTTTAACCAGTAACATTCAGGAGAAGGGATTGCTAATTACACGGAAAAATCTCCC
The DNA here is from genome assembly GCA_030019075.1 of Bacteroidota bacterium. Lineage (GTDB taxonomy): Bacteria > Bacteroidota > Ignavibacteria > UBA10030 > SZUA-254 > JASEHD01. Next base: position 11,315 of record JASEHD010000039.1, on the reverse strand, counting down.
ACCACAAATCGTAAAGATTACGATGCCGGATAGTGTAACAGTCGGGAAACTTCCTTCACGTGATAGCACATTCTTAATAACCGCTAAGATCTTCGATGATGACGGAATAAGCGATATTGCAAAAGTTCAATTCTACTCACAAAAACCTGATAGTACATACGCTAACTGCGGAGACCCAATCCGAATGGAGGATGATGGCAGCGAAAGAGACCTATCGCCTCCGAACAATGTTCGCAGTGGCGACTTGATAGCAGGCGATGGAATATTCTCATTAAAAGTACAACTTCTTACTTATTCGATAAATAGAAAATGCCCACCACCGGATACACTCTGGACACAGCGCGGAATCTACACGTTTAAATTCACTGCGAGTGATAAAAGTGGAGAGATCAGTGAAGAAGTAGTACAAACGATAAGGGTTAAATAATGAGACGAGCGAATATCGTTACAATAGTTGTGCTTGCTTTTATTTTCAATCATTTTGTTTTTTCACAAGTAAAATTTTTGAAATCATTCTCCATAGATCAACTCACAGAAGAGAAGCAACAACAACCACCAAGTAACAGTATTTCACACATTGCAATTTATGATACAACGATTTATATCGGAACGGGTAGAGGATTGGCAAAAAGCACAGACGGCGGAAGGTCCTGGATAAGCTATCAATCGAATCCAGCTTTTGCGAATAATGGCATCTATGCTATTGCCGTAAGACAAGATGCCATCTGGGTATCCACAGGTTATATGACGGATGTCGGTGATGGAAGCATTCAGACGGGAAGCGGATATACTTACTCACATGATGATGGCAAAAATTGGACACACGTTCCTCAACCGATTGATACGTGCATAGAAATTATTACAGCGAGTGGAAAAAAAGGATGCAGAGATTATCATTATAAATCATATGGAATAAATGATTCCGTCAGAGTTACTGCTGTTACAACACCAATTGCAAATGTTACTTATGATATTTCTATGGCATTGGGAACAGTATGGATAGCAAGCTGGTCGAGCAGTTTAAGAAAATCTACAAATGATGGTAAAACGTGGGAGCAAGTGTTACTGCCTCTCGATTATCAGGATAATTTAACGCCTGAGACTGAATTATGGTATTTTTCTGCAACTGATTCGATGCATCAGGATACTCTTTTCAAATTTTTCGATGTTGTTAATAATAACAACCTCAAAGCATTTTCAGTGTTAGCGCTTGATGATGGAACCGTATGGTGCGGCACAGCAGGTGGTGTGAATAGATCGACCGATGGCGGTGTGAACTGGACTAAATTCAATCGTCAAAACCAAGCTTCACCTATATTAGGCAACTGGGTCATTGCTATTCGAGAGCAGCGGTTTCAAAATATCCAACGAATCTGGATAACAAATTGGAAAGCTACCAATCCCGATGAAGAATTTGGTGTAAGCTACACAGAAGACAATGGCAGGACTTGGAAAAATCTTCTTCATGGTGTTCGGGCTTATGATTTTGCATTTAAAGATTCAATCGCTTACATAGCAACAGAAGAGGGTCTGTACCGCACACCTGATGGCGGTATTACGTTCCAAAAAATATCAAACGGTGCAAGTGAGGTTGGTGGAGCGCTGACAGTTAACAACTCAGTGTCCATCTTTGATCCTGAATCCCGTCAAGTGATTACTTCTTCACGATTTATTTCAGTAGGCGTTATTGGTGATACCGTTTTTGTTGGTACCGATGATGGCTTTGCCCGAACTATCGATAATGATGAATATCTTTTTGGTTCATCATGGAAAATATTTCGTACATTTCAGGAAATTGGTATCTCAAATACAACTTATGCGTATCCGAACCCTTTCTCCCCCAATCTTGAACTTGTACGGATTCACTACAGTCCGAAATCAAACAATCAATCATTTGTTGATAGGAACGTCTCGATCGATATATTTGATTTTGGGATGAACCGTGTCCGGACGCTCATCCAGGATGCAAAACGATCAACGACGATGGAGTACGATGAACTCTGGGACGGCAGAGATGATCAGGGGAAACTTGTTGCAAATGGAGTTTATTTTTATATGGTAAGAATCAACGATGATGGACCAAGCTATGGGAAAATATTAGTAATACAATGATATGAAATTATTATTAACATACATCACGGCTATTATTATTTTTTCATCGTCTTGTTATTCCCAAACAGCCGGGACGGCGGGTGCATTTGCCCGGATGGGATTCGGTGCACGCGGCATGTCGATGGGAAATACCCTCACTGCCGTTACCAACGATGAGATCAGTGCATATTACAATCCTGCATTATCCGCCTTCTCCGAAGATCGGACAGCGATGGCAACATTCAGCATCCTATCGCTTGATCGATACTTGAATTTTCTAAGTTATACACAGGCGGTTAAACCGACCGCAGGTCTTTCAGTCGGATTAATAAACGCAGGTGTACGAAAAATCGATGGAAGAAACAGCGACGGAATGCACACCGAAGATTATTCAACTTATGAGAATCAATTTTTTCTCTCTTTCTCGAATCGAATTGACAATCGTATCTCGCTCGGTGTAGGAATCAAACTGTATCATAGTAAACTCTTCGAGGAAGTAACTTCAACAACTGTCGGATTTGACGTCGGGATATGTTTTCAACTAACTGACGATATCTCGATAGGAGCGGCATTCCAAGACCTCGGCTCAAAATATATTTGGGATTCAAAACCAATTTATCCCGATCCTTACGGAAAAACCACAACCGATAAATTTCCATCTTTGAGGCGAATGGCAATCGCATATATGCTGCCGAATGGGATTGGAACGATAACAGCTGAATTTGAAAATTCATCCGCTAAAAGTAATGTTATGCGCATCGGTGCAGAATATTATATTATGGACTATTTCATCGTACGCAGCGGTATCGATCGTTTAGATTTTAGCGAGCATAAAACTGGCGCAAAACCATCTTTAGGATTTACTGTAAAAAAACCTCATGATACATGGACACCATCGGTAACATACGGATTTATATTCGAATCTTTCGCACCGCATGGAATGCACATCATTACAATTTCAGGGACATTTTAATATTATGAATAGAATCTTATTTTTAATCATTGCATCATATCTAACGATGAACATTATCTATGCACAAACAGGCACAACCGGATTGACTTTCTTAAAACTCGGTGTAGGAGGAAGAGCAATCGGAATGGGTGAGGCATTTTCGGCTGTGTCGAATGATGCATCAGCAACATATTACAATCCCGCTATGCTTCCTACATCAAAAAATCTACAGCTTTTATTTATGCACAAGGAATGGCTGCCGGATATGGGAACGGATTTCATCGCCGCAACAACTTCGTGGAACGATTTTGCATTCGGCTTGAGTATCAACTCCACGAATATCAAGAATATCGAATTGCGTCAAAAGCCGGGACCCGCATATGGAACATTCAGCTCACATTTTGCATCTATCGGTCTGTCAAGCTCTTATTCTTTATCCAGTTCGGTAAGTTTTGGTATCACTGCTAAATTCCTTTACGAAAAAATATTCGTTGATGAAGCTTCGGGCTATGGATTGGATTTCGGCGCCAGATACAGAACACCGTTGGATATTGTAACCGCATTTTCGATAAACAATCTCGGTGTGATGAATGCACTAAGAACTGAAGCAACCAAATTACCCACATCGCTCCGATTTGGTTGTGCCTATCAGTTACCACTTGAAAGCATCAATAGTACTCTAATCCTCGCTTCTGATGTTGTAAGCTATACGACTGAAAATCAATCTCATTTGAATCTGGGAACAGAGATCGCATATCAAAAATATTTTTCAGTTCGGTTAGGATACCAGACCGGTTATGAATCGAGGGATTTCTCCACTGGTATTGGTATTCAATACGGTTGGTTCCAACTGGATTATGCATTTCTACCATTTGGGTACAATATAAGTTCTGCTCATACTATATCATTAGGAATTAATTTTGAATAATAAACTTATGGAAATCATTATGAAAAAAACGCTCATATTAGTAACCGCACTTTTTCTTGTCTCATATATTGGGTATGCTAACAACAAAATCGAATTAAAATGGAAAAAATATGATGTCGGATTAGCCGAAGCGAAGAAAGCTAAAAAGAAAATTATCGTAGACGTTTACACAGATTGGTGCAAATGGTGCAAGAAGTTAGATAAGGAAGTATACGCTGATGATTCCGTTGCGGCGTATTTACAGAAACAATATATTCTGGTGAAGGTTAATGGAGAATCGAGCACACAGATCAAATATAAAGGGAAACAGTTGACTGAGATGCAGCTTACACAGCTACTTAAAGTAACAGGTTTTCCGGCAATTATTTTCCTTGACACTTCTGGAGAAGTAATTGATCGAATAAGCGGTTTTGTACCTGCCGATAGATTTTTGCCAATCGTCAGATATATCGGTGAAGATCATTATAAAAAGATGACATGGGAAGAATTTCTTAATAAATTTCAGATCAAAGGGAAAGAATATCGATGAGTTTATAATATTCGTCCTCGATTCTGTTTAGGATAGCATTCTCATCAAAATATTTTTTTACCCGTTCATAGCCCGAGATGCTAAATCGGTTACGCAATTTCTCATCATTATAAAGTTTCAGCATAGCATTCATCAAGGAGTTAGCATCCCCCGGTGGTACTAACAAACCATTTTCATTATCTTGAATAATATCGGGCACACCACCTGTATTTGTGCCGATGACCGGAAGTTTCGATGCTAATGCTTCAACAATGACATAACCAAAAGCTTCATTGTAAGAAGCAAGCACAAAAGCGTCAAAAGCTGATAAAATTTGTGGAATGTCTGATCGATATCCTGTAAAAACAATATCGCTTTCAATGCCAAGCTTTTTTATCAAGCTCTTCATCTCCGCAGCAAATGCTGTCTCACCAATAGTTGGTTCACCAACTATTACGAGTTTTACATTCATCTTTTTCCGAACTAATCGATCAAAAGCGTTTAGCAATTCCTCATAACCTTTTCCGCGATCGATTCTTCCGACCGTACCGAAAACTAATTCGTCTGATGATATTCCCAATTCCTTGCGAATCCGATTACGCGTTTCTGTTGAGACTACAAAATCTTCCGAACGCACCCCACCGGGAATAACAACAACTTTGGATCCCGAGATTGGACATGTATCAATTATGTTCTGCTTAAGGAAATTTGATAGAACAAACACTTCCGAAACCTGTGAATATATTTGGCGATGGAGAAAATCTTTCTTATTAATATTCGATGAAACTTGTTTTTGTAAAACTAAAGGAACTTTCCTACCGAGTTTCACCGCCCAGTAAGCATGAACTAAATCACGCGATAGATGGACATGAACGATATCAATCTGTCGGTGTTTAAGAAGACCTACTAACTTGAAAACTGAAACGGGATCAAAATGACGCATAAAAGAAGCAGAAACAGTCTCAACATTTAAAGTTTGCAGTTCCTGCATAATTCTTGTATTTAGTTTAGTTGCAAACACAACTTCATTACCTCGCTCCTGAAACCTTTTAGCTAATTTGACAGCAGAGATTTCACCTCCTCCCCACGCCTGAGACGAACAAATATGTAATATTCGAAGATTTCTGCTCACGCTAATTTTCTAAATGTTTTTTCTCCATAAGATTTATATCGGATTTCGAAATGGATGATTTAATGTAATTCAATACAGCTTTATCAGTTAATATTCTTTCGACTGATTCAATTTTTCGGTTTTGGAGTACTAATGGAAGTTTTTTCAAAGCAAGCCCCAATGCTGAATAATACTTAAAATCACAAACAAGCCAGCGTAGGCTGACATGCAAGATCAAAGAAAGAATATTCATTAGTTTCATAGAATCATCACTCAGATTTTTCCAATGGAAGAAAAATTTATTTCGTCGTGAAATGATATATATATTATTTTCTCTATAAGCTTTGCCAATTGTAGTATTTGGAGTATGGTACGCAGTGGCTCGCGGATCATAAAGTGAAATCCATCCACGCTTCCACGCACGATATGCTATATCAGTATCTTCCCAATTAAACGGGCTAAACAATTCGTCAAATCCATTAAGAGCGAGCAGTTTATCCCGAGCATACATACAACATGTTGCTGGATTATAAAATGTGTAATAATTTTCAGTCACATTCCCTATCGGCACAAAATTAGTGGTTACTCTGAAATTACCAAAAATGAACCTCCCTACTTTACCTCCGTCAATCATTTTCCCACTTCCCATATCATGTATGCTTCCACCAACCGAAAACAGATTGGCAATTTCTATTTTGCTGTACAACAACTTAACATAATCTTCACTAAGTTTTACATCATTATTCAAAATGAGTACCCATTGATATTTAGCAGTTTTTATTCCGATATTACAAGTCTTAGGGAATCCTTGATTAGCTTCGTTTTGAATTACACGAATATATGGATAATGTTTTCCCAAGAATGAAACACTGTCATCGGTACTAGCATCATCCACAACTATAACCTCGTGTGGAACGTTTGATGCCACCAAAGAGTCCAAGATTGAGGGTAAATATCGCTGAAGGAGATATTTACCATTCCAGTTCGGGATTAGAGCTGATATACCTTTATCCATCAGAAATTCTTTTTGAATATTTTTTCTATTCTTTCTGTCAAGCGATAAATTGAAAAACGAAATAAGTACAGCAGCGTCAAGATAAAACTACGCTTCAATGATTCTTTTAACGCAGTGTCAGCTTTTTCTTTTAATCGAAACGTTCTATGACGATAAACCAAACTCTTCTGTGCATAGATTCTAAATCCTGCATATTTCTTTTTTCTCATTGACTCAAAGTTCTCAAAATCCATCATAATCGACAAAAGTTTCTCCATCCGCTTAGTATAAGTATGTTCACTTATAACTTTTTTCTGCCCGTCGGCTGCAATCCTTATAAGGTCACTCTCATGAACAAGATAATAGCGAATGACATCTTGAACGTCTCGAATGTTATGGTAAACAAAATGGTGATTTTCCTCAAAAAGATCACTCATTCCCGCATCTACACGCTGCGTGACTAATAGCGCACCTGCACACATTGCTTCGAATACTCTCATGTTCAAATCTTCACGCGCACTTATATTCAACACGATTTTAGATTGACTATAAATGTTCCCTACTTCCTCGAGGTAGGCACCTGAAACAAGATTAATTGGTATTCCCATCCTGCCAAAGAATTTTTTCCGGTTTGGTGTTAGATTTCCGATGAAACTGACATCATAAATCCTTGGAATTTTTCTATCTAGATGAATATCCTCATCACAAGCTACTGGCAGCCAGTGTAAATTCTGAACACCATATCGTTGCGCTTTGATAAGGTACTCCTTCTGGGCAAAAAAAACAATGTCGAAAAGATTTGCATACTCTTTATGCCAGCGGTAATTTAAATGATTATCTACTGCCCACCATCCAGTGGGAACGGGGACAGAAGCTAATCCTTTAGGGAAAAACTTGGTGCCCGTGCTTGCTTCAACGAGTAAAAATAAGTCAACCTTCGCACCCACTGTCCCTAGTAAATCATGTATATCCACTTCTGTTTTACATCTCAGCCAACCATCACTATCGTAATCAGGACTAAATGCAAACACATTGTGTCCAAGCTTCATAAGCGCACGCCGAGCATAATAAGGAACACACCCAATCGAATAATTTGAACAGAAAAGAATATTCATACTAATTATCAAAAGCCATTTTTAACTTATTGTATTTAATTTCATCTCAATAATGGCTCACCATTGGATTAGAGAATATACCTACATGATTTTTTGAACTGAATCTTCTTCCGCTTTTCTTTGTATACTCAATACCACCCCGGTGATCATCAAGAACAAAAAATAAATTTCTGCATCACCAAAATTCCATTCGAACAAACCATTGACCTGAAAACCCACAAATACAGCTAAAGCTCCAGTGGCAAACGATCCGTAAAGCCAATCATCTTTGGTTTGTTTGCTTACCCTCCAGAATATTTTCCAAATCATAACGAATATACTGATAACAATCACAAAACCAACAACGCCGAGAGTAACAAGCCACATCAATAAATTATTATGCAAATGACCAAAGAAGCTGCCATCCTCGGTGTACTGGGGTGATATTGTAACAAAACTGATATCACCCGTACCTAAAATAGGATATCCCATAAATATCTTTATCCCCGCCGACCACATTCTTAAACGCTCGCTATTGTTAGCATGATACGGATCGAATATCGAGATGAACCGATCATGCAATTCAGGGCTCCCGAAAAATATTAAAAGTACAATCCCCGCCACGAAGAAATACAATATTCTCTTGTCCCTGAAAATGGCAATAACTATTGAGCCAGCAATAAAACCAAGCCACGAGCTTCGCGTGAACGTAAAAATCAATGCAAAGAGAGTAACACAGATCCCCACCACCGCCAGAATCCTTGGTTGTTTAGGTGTTTTCGGATGTAAAGCAAATGGAATCAGTATTAATGATATTATCATCGTTAAACCACCGACAGTCATTTGATTATTATAAAAGCCAAAGCGCTGAATATTATGAAGGTACGTTAAGAAATCACTTAATATGATAATATCACTGACGATTCCGATAATTAACGCTGAAATAAAAAAAGTTATGATTAATATATTCAACTTTTTGCGTGTATCAATAAAGCGTACGATAAGGTAAACGATTGGAATTAAAAGAAGTCTTTTTTGAATATGAAGAAATGCATCGAGGCGGTCGATTGAAATGATTGTTGTTACTACTTCTATCAAAAAATAAAGCCCGAAAAATAAATCTAATTGTGTTCGTTTAATTTTATCTTGCTTTGATAGTAGCAGATACAACCAAATAATAAGCCCAGAATAATAAGCAATTTGAGTTAATGCAATTGAAAATGTAGAAAAGAATACCGAACCAAAAATGCAGGTCGCAATAATTTTATTCAGTGTCTCGATGTTTTTCAATTTACTAATTTGTACCGATTGTAGTAGCATGGATTTTTCTTCGATGTATCGTAATAGTTTTAGTATGATAGCCCTTCGGAAAACGTGTAATAATAATTTGCAAAAAAATTCCAAAACATCACAACGACCGTTGCAAATGCTTTGGCTAAATAAAAATTTGTTCTCAGTTTATTTATCATTACAAAAATGATAAAATTGTTAATGGATAAGCCAATCCCGGAAATCAATAAGAATTTTGTAAACTGTAAGGCGATAGCGGGATCAACACTGTGAAACGTCCACATCCTATTTAATATATAATTATTCGCTGTTGCAATCAAGAAACCAGTGCTGTTGGATATATACTTATTTAACCGAAATAACTCCTTTAAAATGTATGTAATTCCAAAATCAACAAATACACCCGAAACACCGACTACACCAAATCGGATGAATTTAAGTATGAATTCCGTTGATAAATAATCCATTAGCGTGGAATAGTCATTAAATTATTGATCAGAGAATGATGGTAAACTTGGAGTACTGCTTTAATATTTTGTTCAAGTCGATCCGTTACACCATTCTGGGAACTTACTTTATTAACTGTTAATAAACCATCTGTTGTGTATTGAAATAAGTTGACGGTTTTTTCTCCATCGAATGATAGCGCATATTCTTTGTCGAATATTCGATAACTATCATTTAAATAGTTAATAACATACCGTGGCTGAACAGTATCGAAAAGACTCGAGCCGAATGCCATGAAATCTCCATCATAATTTAAATAATCTAATATGGTCGGCATAATATCAATATGCTGTGCTGGTACAGATCTAACTCCCGGCAAATTACTGTTGGGTTGAAATAACACGATTGGAACTGCGAACATACCTACCTGATTTTTATAAAAAGAATTTTCCGATTCTGCCGGGGTGTGGTCTCCAGTTATCACAAACAGCGTATTTGAATACCATCCCATTTTAGAAGCTTTCTCAAAAAACATTCTCAATGAATAATCAACATATCTAATGACATTATGAATTTCCAATCTGCCCCCGCCAAATATCGTCGCATATTTTTCCGGAATACTGTACGGATGATGGGAAGATAAAGTAAATATTGTTGCAAAGAAAGGCAAGGGGGACTCGTTAAGTTTTTGAGCAGTAAATTGTAAAAACTCTTCGTCATAGATCCCCCAGCGTCCATCATAATCTTTATCATTGTTGTATTCCGTCCGTCCATAATAATTATCGATTCCAGCCATCTTAACGAAGCTATCAAATCCCATAGTTCCATTCGTACCTCCATGGGAAAATGAAGTGTGATAACCTTTTTCTTTCAGGAGACTTGCTATACTGTTAATCTTGTTTCCTTGATAAGATGAAAAGATGTATGAATCTTCCATCAAGTGAGGTATGCTTGATAAAATTGCCGGCACAGCTTCCATCGACCGAGTTCCATTTGCAAAAGCATTGTCAAAGTAAATACTGTGCTGACAAAGTGAATCGAGAAAAGGTGTCACCCCCTTTCCCCCAATAAATTCTCGTGATAAACTCTCAACGATGATAATTACTACATTTTGCTTTCTGAAAGGTTCCTTTGGTTTTGTATGGTGATAGATTGGAAACAGATTGTTCGCCTCTTCGTTAGAAAAATAATTTAATTCTTTTAATCTTTTTCGACCGTATGTTTGAATCATGGTAAAAGGTGTATTCAGAACGAGTGGGGTTGTATGTGGAGTGGCATAAAGCACGGCATCAATAATTTTAATCGGCTTCAACTGCAAACCGCCTCTTGCACCAACCAGAAATAATCCTCCCATTACGATAAAACCTAACCCTTGTATCAAATAATTAATTTTTATTGTTTGTGGTTGTCGATTTGTTTTTCGATAAAGTACAATTGCAATCACTAACAACCCAATCAATACCAAAGGTAAATACCAAAAATCTTTGAAATAATCGGGTAAAAGTTTTATCCAATCACTGCTCATTCCGAACACATCGAAAGTCATTCTCTTCTTGGTGAATTTAAAATATTCGAGATCAACAATGTTCAATAACAGGGCAATCCCATTGAAAGCTATGAAAGTTATTTTTGTTACAACACGGTAATATCTTTTATCTCGCAGCCGTGTTGGAACTATATGGAGGAAGATGAGGATAATATTGAAATAGATAATCGCCGAAATGTCGAAGCGAAGACCGTACAAGAACACCGTTGCGATCTCTGACATTGAGCTTTCACTGAAGAAAGAATAATTGAATAAGTAAAAAAGAAATCTACACAACGTAAAAAGAAATAAAGCAATTAATCCACACCTTCTTTTCATGGTAGCTCCTTTACTTTCCACAAAAATTATAACACA
>JASEHD010000038.1 GCA_030019075.1 Bacteroidota bacterium | reverse complement strand
CAAGAGTAACCGAACAAAAAGTTCGGCTTCTGCTTGAATCCGGCAGTAAAAATAAAACCGCACTTGATGAAATATTGACAGAGCTGGAAAGAGTGGATGGTTTTTATTTTCTACTGGGAAATGGACCAAAAGAGCTGGAAGGAAAATTTGAGAAGGCATTTAGCAAACACAAGCGGTTGATTTTTATAAAACTTTATTCAAACAAAATCGGCAAGGCATTTTATAGTAACGGCACGTTATTTTTAATGCCAAGCTCATTCGAGCCGTGCGGACTCAGTCAGATGATTGCAATGCGAGACGGGCAGCCGTGCATTGTTCATGCAGTTGGTGGATTGAAAGATACTGTTGTTGATATGGTAAACGGTTTTACTTTTTCTGGACAGAGCATACAAGAACAGGTGGATAATTTCATTGCAACGACAAAAAAAGCACTTAATATCTATTTAAATGAAAAAGCCCAATGGGAGAAAATAAGAATTGAAGCAGCACGATCTCGGTTTGAGTGGAAGACGAGCGCAAAGAAATATATTGAAGTATTATACAATGGTTAAAATATAAGCACGTAGTAATCCTCCCTTTGTCTGCGATGCATTTAAAAAATATAAAAAGGCAACCTTCAATCCAGAAGGTTACCTTTTATATCAGAGGTTTATTTGATTAAAAGTAGCTTTCTTGTCTCTATAAAATTGCTTATTCGCTCACCATTAGTCGGTCTAGCTTGCATCCGATAAAAATACACACCAGCAGGGAGATTCGTTCCATCGAACGTAACTTGCTTGTAACCTGCTGACTGAATTTCATCAAATAATGTTTTTATTTCACGACCTAATACATCATATACTTTCAATTCAATTTGTGCATCTACTGGTGAGCCGTAGAATATTTCTGTTGTCGGATTAAAAGGATTCGGATGATTCTGCGAGAGATAAAAACTCTTCGGCAATTGCAGTGTTTCTTCTGCTAATTGCTGAACTCCTGCTTTGGTATGACCCGGAATGCACGGATCACCTCCGGCTGTTGCCGTAATCCGAATTAAATCGTTCCCATTTCCTGGCACGCCGATGCTTACTTCTCCGTTTCCTTCCATCAATATCTCCTGCGGCTTACCTTGCCCAGGGATGTGAAGCCAATAATTCGTCTGATTCTCCTCCTTCACATTCCAACGGATCATTAACGGATATACCGCATCCTTTACAAGAATCGGTATTACTTTCTTACCTTTTTTCTGTGGTATGTTTTCCATAAACTTATTCCCATGAAACTTAGCATGGAATAATCCGGGCGGCGTCTCGGGAGGCATCTCTTCGTCTCCATTGATCGTATGTCCCAGCGCGTATCCCTTATTCCGCATGTACAACTTCTGTTGATTTCCAAGTGAATCCAATACAACAATTTCATCCATCTGTTGATATGATGAATATGGCTGGCATGGATCGGGTGGTGGAGCGCCTCCTGTTGCGAACTGCCATACACTCGACCATGGACTCGTTCCATAATTATTCGATGCATTTACACGCCAATAGTATGTTGTGCTGTAAGATAAACCATATACCCAATAACTTGTTTCGATAATATTGGTTTGATCAACTAAAAGCGAACTGAAGTTTGAATATCGCGATACCTGTAAACGGTACGATGTTGCAGTACTCGATGGATTCCAACTAAGATACAACGAAATACCATAACCCGTTGAATAATTGTTAGGCGATAAAAGCACGGGCGTTGGCGGGGGCTCCGGAGGCGGACTCGTTGTTCTAAATTGCCACACGTTCGACCAATAGCTCGAACCATTCTCGTTTGATGCCTTCACTCGCCAGTAATAAGTTGTATTGTATGCTAACGATGAAACCGATTTTGAGTTTGTCGTCAATGTCGAATCATGAACAACAAGTGTGCTAAATGTTGACGATGTAGATAATTGGAAACGATAACTTGTTGCACTATAGGTCTGATACCAGCTGCAGGTTAATGCAATTGGTCTATCTGTTGTTCCACTGTCGGGTGCTAATAGGCGTGGTCTACCCGGAGCACCTGGGGCAAGTGGCGGCTCTTCAGGTGGTGGTGACTGTGGGGGTGATGATTGAGCATTTACATCAAGAGTAAGACTGCCTGCTTGATTTGTCTTCACCCAATACCCTTTACCTGGTTCAATATTACTTGAAATAACATATCCCCCAGTTTCATGGCGAAAATAATTTGAGATAACCATGTTAGCTGGTGATTGTGTTATATTTGCAATTCCGATTGGTGACGAAATAGAGCCGATCATGTTCCAACCAGCATTCACTGGAATAGAATACTGATTTATTAGCGTTCCATAATAATCAACATTTTGGCGTGTATTATATTTCAACCAATAACCAACACCATTTTCAAGATTAAAGACTGGAATATAACTTCCTTGATACTTAAATGCATCTGAATTGGATGTGGGATAAACAGAAGATTTCGAAAAATCCCACTCGACAACCGGTACACCTAGCATGTTCCAGCCTACATTTACTTGTATAGCAACATTAATCGAGGCGGCTTGGAAAACGGCTTTATGTGCATTAATGCGCCCGTATCCGTGACTAATGGTGAAATTTGAATCTCCCATTTGTGGTATTTTATCTGCAGACGATCTTAAAATATCTCGAACTTGTCGCCAGTTAAGATTTGGATTAACCGATCGTATTAGTCCAGCAAGACCAGAAACATGTGAAGCAGAAGCGGAAGTACCAGTAACATAAGTTATTGATCCTCTCCATAATCTATTTTTTGTTGTTGGTATCGAAAAACCTGGCGCTACGATATCTAATTCATTACCAGCAGCACTACCTATAGAAGAATCTAAACTACCAATCCAACGACTGTCATAATGATTGGTTGCACCAACTGCAATTGTATTTGTATCGCTGGCTGGATATTTAATCTGCGAAGTTCCACGAGCTGAATTGCCTGCCGCTGCAACTATTACACAATCACCAGAATCAGCAGCTTTTTTAATAGCTGTCCTTAATGCTACATTAGTTCGAGATAATGCCCAGCTTACATTAATCACTTTTGCGCGTGCCCATCTCCAGAGTGTATCTATACCTCTGGCTGCAATATTTGAACCCATTGCATCTGTAGGTGGATTGCATGTTGAACACCAATAACCAGCTTTAATATTCATTATTGCTGTTTCATTATAAGGTAAGTGCGGTGTACCAGCACCGTACATTGTATCCCAACCACCTGCAACACCAGCAATTCCAAATTGATTGTTTGTAGCAGCACCAATAATTCCCATCATATATGTACCGTGCTTGGCACTATCCAAAGCATCTGGTGTATTGTCTCTATAAATAAAATCCCAACCTAACGGTGACGAAAGATTTTTCGAAAGATCAGGATGATCGAGATCGACACCCACATCGAGAATTCCTATCAAAACACTCCTCGCTCCAGTAGTTATTTCCCACGCCTTTTGCATACCTATTGTACGTAAATTCCATTGAAAACTAATAGTGTCTTGGGGAGTTGGTGGCCAGAATGCATCATTTGGCTCTGTTAAATTTATTCCATATGTTTCAAAATATATATCACTAAAATCCCCCGTGTTCTCTAATCTGTGTGCAAAATTAAACGCATCTGAATCGGGGGGTACCATTACCATATAAAAACCATCTACAAATCTGCCCATGAATATTTGAAGAGTTGGAAGTCCTGCTCGTGAAAAATCGTATGTTTCTATATCGCCTTTATTATTTAATCTTAATGTGAGATATCTAATATCAGCCTCGTATTTATTCATATCATCTTCTACCACGTACCAAGTGGATCCTTCTAAAGTATACATGATTCCTTTAACATATTGGGGAGAACTTGCGGCGAAAAAAATGATCTTAGAATGATTACCATGGAAACAATTGTGATGGAAACTCTTCTTATAAAAAATAATTTATACATAACTGCCCCTTAATTTTGTTTATAAATTTATGGATTATATTTTATTATTCCTTTGTTTGTTGCTACAAATAATATATTTGTGTAGTGATCAATAATCATAGAATTGATTTCGATATCATTTGGTTTACCCACAAAGGTTATAGATTTGCCGCCGTCAGTTGATCGATAAAGATCCCAAGAGTTAAAATAGAGTAAATCATGAATCAATGGATGTGATACTATTTGAAATATAGGTAATGAACGTGAACCCATCGGGAAAAACCATTTTAAACCGCTGTCTGTGCTTTTTATGAGTGGAATACTCGCAATGTAAACCACATTTGAATCGGCAGCATCAAAATCAATGTCGTTTAATCCTCCCACTGGTTCCGGTGGAAATCGTCCGATGGAGGTATTCGTTATACCTCCATCTTTGGAATGTTGAATAAAATCCCATAAGCCACCCTTATACAAGATCCATACATCCAAAGATTTATTAGGATGCCATTTTTGTTCTTCCCCACCGGGAAAAAATCTTATATCATCAATAGGATACCAACTATCTCCACCGTTTGTTGTTCTAAATCGTGTCTCAGTGGTTGCAAGACCAATCATCGGATTTATGTATGAGCGACCAATACTAAAAACAAAATGTGAAGGATTACCATAGTCGTCAACAATGCCGCTATCACTACGGATAAATGTTTTTCCATTATCCTTGCTTCGCCATATTCCAACGAGCGCTGGGTCAAAATATTCACACTTTTCTCCGGGCGAGAATAAAACAAGTATATCATTCCCCCTCACATCGACTTCTGTTACACCAACATCATAATCATCACCACTTGTGGTATCAGCGAAACCTAAGTATTCCCATGCTGTTTGGGTGCGTACATTTCTTCGCCATAATCCTTTTTTACCTCCACATGCGTAAAGATATGGTTCTTCAAAAACAAGACAACCAACTGCTAATGAATCAAGTCCATACGGTTCCCACCCCTTCTCGTTATTGATGATGAGTGAGTTCTCATTATTACATGAAGCAACCAGTAATATAATGAGCAGCATAATAAACGATAAGCCTTTTAGAGATATATTACTAACCATTCCCTTAATCGCATGATTTTTTATAGTATCTAAATATTCCTTGGTCTGTTGCAATATATAGTAAATCGGATGATGGATCAACTACCATCGAGTTAATAGATTTGTTGTTAGGACTACCAATAGATTTATATTTAAATCCATTTGAAAAGTACACAATCGTTCCCGTGCTAAAATAGATGTAATTTTCTTTTGTGGGATGGGTCGCAATAGTGCGAATCAGTGGCATATCCTTTCCAAAAGGGTAGAACCACGTTTTTCCATTATCTGTGGATTTTAACAAAGTTGGACAGGTAGCAACGTAAACGACATTAGGATGAACTGCATCAAATGCCATATCAAAAACAAAGCAAGAATGAGGGATCCCTATATCTTCAGATTTAAATTTATTCCATGTTTCCCCCGCATCAGAGGATGATGCAAGAAGGAATGAAGGATGTGATGCCCCGTATAACCATAATCTATCAGCACGTCTCGGATGCCATTTGATATATTTCCAAGTATTATAATCACCATAATAACTATTTGGATCTGGACAATACCACGTAACACCGTCATTGGTAGTTTTGTAGATTCGACCCCAAACGGCAACACCAACCATTTGATTAATATCAGATCGAGCAACACTATTTGCATAACTCCACAAGGTATTTCCTTGAACAATTCCACTATCCGACTTAAAGAAACTAATACCATTATCTATAGATTTCCAAATACCTATACCTCTATCTAATGTTACACCAACATATCCGATAAAAGAAACTAAGATGTTGTTCTTTTTTATATCAACATCTGTAACTCCATCGTACCAAGGCACTTCAATTTCAGGTGAGATAGCATTACCAAAACCTAAATATTTCCATTCGCTTTGAGATTTAATATGTTTTCTGAATAATCCTTTTGGACCTGCACAAGCGTAAAGAAATGAATCTGCGACAACAATCTTAGTGACGGAAATTGAATCAAGACCAAATAATTCCCAATGTCCTTTTTCATCATTGAAAATAATTTCCTCTTGATTGCAACCAACCAGAAGCAAGGAAAAAAAAATAGCTATTGTGTTTTTATAACTCATACGTCATTTTATTAATTCGAATAAACAAATCTTATCATCTAAAATTTTATGATTTTGTTTGTTAATATTTGCTTAGAACTGTTTGACCTACCCATTTGCAAAAATAATATATAACCGATTTATTCAAGAAGCAAATCAGCGAATTGCATCACAAATTACAAGATTATCGACTGGTACATAACTACCATTATAATAAAATGCATCTGAATTGGCTGTGGGATAAATTGAACTCTTCTGATAATTCCATACAGTTAAGGGCACACTGATAAGATTCCAGCCACTCATGACCGCATACTGAATTTTTGTCGGCGAGGTTGAAAAAGACCAAGCTTGAGACCAGTTACCTGTTCCGTTTGAATTTGAAGCACAAACCCGCCAGTAATATGTTGTAGAATAATTTAACCCACTTGGCTGATACGAGGTTGATGTAATGTTTGATTGGTCGCGAAAAATTCCGCTTTCAAATGGACTGTTAGTCGTTGAAACTTGAACACGATACGATGCCGCTCTAAAACTTGGTTTCCATTGAAGCGGAATGTTCAACGCAAAATTGTTTTGTCCATTCACGGGAATATTCAAGGATGGCTGGGTTGGGGGTAACGGAGTTGATGGAACTTGGATAGTTGCTAAATTATACGGCGGTCCGGATATAGAAAGTGCTAAAACATATCTCTCAAGTATATTGGTTGATTTATTATCGTTTAGAACCGCAACCTGATAATTACTTGTCGATGGTATTATAAATGGATCGCTCCAATTTGTTGTTGTACCATTAAATAATGCACAGGCAATTCCGTAATTGGGTGCAGTCCAGATAATTGTTAAGTCCTTATTTTTATTTGTAGTAAAACGATAATCTGTCAATGATGGTGAAGATGGATAATTCTCCGATCCAGATAAATTCGGAAATGTAAACTCCCCTATCAAATAGCTCTCAACTCTTCTTTGAACTTTAATATTTCCCTGATTACTATTTCGGTATTCCCAAGCAACTATCAAATATTTTTCACCATCAAGTGTAACTGTGGGTTTTGAATTTGTAATGGTAATTGAATTTGAAGCAATTGTTATTGGACCAGCCCATACTATATCACTCGCACTAGAAGCTTCGTTAAATGTCAATCTACCAGAAGCATATTTAATTCCTCCATCCGTGCCTTCTTCTTCCCATATAATATAAAAGTTATAGTGTATCGGAGCTGCTGGTGAGTTTGTACCTTGAGTTGATGTTTGGTTTAACGATGCATTATTAACTGCAGCGACAGAAAGATTGACCGGATTTGAAATAGTTACCCCAGATAAAGTTTTTGTCGTCCAACTAAAATTTGGTTGGTAATGATATACAACACTAATCCCATAATCTATTGATCCATTATTTAACCAAGAAGCAAAGAGTATGGATGGTTTTGTATCATGAGATTTTGTCATCTCTGTTGATGGGAAAGCTCGATAATCTCTTGGTGCTGTGAAATAACTAAGGTCTTCAAGCCGTATAGGGGTAGGAAAATAGTATGGTGCACCATCCCATTTTATTGTGTGCAGCCAGTTACCATTAATATCCTCAATTTTCTCATAGATTCGGGAAACTGTTCCTTCATCCGGATTAATCACTAACGTTGGATTGCGATATTGAACGGTTGAGCTTGGAATTCCTCCATGAGTATATTCATTAACCCATGTGGCACCTAAATCAAATGAATGTGAACCAAAAGTACCACCACCGCTTTCGTATGCCATACTTATAGTTGAATAACAACCTGTGCAATGCCATGCAACTAATTTGCGCTGGGAGTTGGGGGAAAGGGCAGCCGATGTTGATGAAGCAAGATGCTTTTTAAAAACGGCATATAAGTTTTTATGATCTGTGAGGATAAGCGTTCTTGGATTTTGTTCTACTCCATCACTCCATTCAATAAAAATGAATCCACTCGGCGGCACGGCTTCCAGAGTAATGGATTCGTACTGCCATACGTTTCCACTCCACGTTGAGCCAACATTAGTGCCATTCACCTTGTACGTCCCACCGCTTCCCGGATCAATGTACCTTGCTGCCGCTGCCGATACATCATATTGGTTGCGGTACCTCGCTGTGTAAGGGCCTATTTCCACTTGAGTAATAAGCCTTGAAGTATACTGTGGAGGTGTAAGTGGGTTTGGAAATATCCATCCCCCGTTCTTATCAGATCGAGGATTAAATCCCCTGTAGTAGCCACGATATAATTGTTCATTCGCCGTGAACGTATGTGTGCTACCGTTTACGAGTGGAGTAACATATTGCCCTCCAGTCGGGTCTGTATCAATATCCGCACCGTCAACGTTGACGAATCCTCCATGCCTGACCGTGTTATCGGGATCCTTAAACTCATTTTGAAGTGTTACCTGTATCGATTTGTCAACGCGGAATGCAGCGGTAACATCAGCTGTGTAAGGATAGGGACAGGCCTGGGAAAGGTCACAGGTACACGACTGATCAAGTTCACGTTGGAAAAGTCTGATTGAATGGTCTCCTTCTCCGAAAGCATAAGAAAATTGAAAACTATTTGACGTATTATCTTTCGGGGGATCACAAGCCGTACAATGAGTGTTATCTATGTACACATTGATTTCATTTGCGAACCGACAATACGCCGCGTTCGGCCATTTAAGCTGCCGCGTGTATGAGATGGTAGTTGTTACTGTTGATTGACCTACTTGGATGACTGTTGGACTTATACTATTAATGGTAATACTACTCTGCCCTGGAAATACGTATGTAGCAGACGATATAGGGCTTTGAAAGTCTCCTTTAAAAGCCTTTGCTTTTATCGTTGTGGTGGAGGTAATGCGTATCGGTGTCTCATCATATTTCCTAGAACCGTTCGCCGAGTTATTAGTCGGATTTGTAAATCCATCAATCGTGTACCAAATCTCCGTTCCTGGAACTGAAGTACTTAATCTTACATCAACATAAGAATTCGTTCCACAACCAGCATTACCAACTGTGCACGAAGGCGGATCGAAGGTAGGTGCACCTCCTACCTCCATTTCCGCTCGTTGAAAGCACGCTAGTGCGTCAGCTTTTCCATATCCTGATTGTTGGTGGTAGCCCCCACCCGTTAAGAGAGTTCCACCCACAGAATATATTGAAGCACCGCTATACTTGAGGTCATTCATAAAATTGTCTCTTGTTCGTGAATGGTATTTGCTAAAATACAGACCGGCAATTGCTGCGATGTGAGGAGCCGCGGCAGATGTTCCCTCGAAAGGCTCATCGAACTGCTTGAGGACACTACCTACATACGTAGAAACTTTAGCTGTCCCTGTAATTAGCGGTGTTTCATAGTCGGACCAAGAAGATGCTACTGTTGAATACATCCTTAAAGGTCCCCAAGAACTATATTTTGCCATTTGGTTAGAATAATCAGCGTCGTAAGCTGCCACACCAATAACATCTGGATATCCCGGGTGACCATAAACATGTCTATTGTTCGTGAAAGAATTCCTAAGCTTGCGCGTACTAATAATCTTAAAATCCGTACCTGAACTACTACTGAAGGGAGCTTTTATGACGATCCTGTATACTTTATCCGTGCTAGTAGCATTTGAAAAGCTTACTTCTTCTCTTGGAGGTATGCCACCACCCTGCCGAAGGATACTATGCCCAACATCATTATTACCAGTTTCGTCATACACATAAATATCGTAATCATTTGCAGGGTTTACCCACTGTTCCGCCCACTGAAAAAATACCATGCCATACCGGAACGCTGGTACTTCCACTTCGAGATATGTGAGATTGCTCGCAAATGTGTTAACGTCGCTTATAAAATTGGTAACTCCTGAGTAAATTGAGTATCCTTTCAGATTCTCGATATCGTAATTATCATTTCCACCCGCTGAGACGTAAGTACCTCCTCCAGAAATGAAGTTGCGTATCGCTGCGCCAAGAAGTTCATCTTCATCTGTAAAAAACGGTTCATTAAAATAACCAAAATCATCAACAATAACCTTACACAGGCTGTTCTTTAAAGCAGTTATTCCATCCGCCAAATCATCATAACCACCTAAAGCAGAATAGAAATAGAGTTCTGCGTTCGGAGCTAAGTCGTGTACGATTTCAAGCATTGCAGTCCCTTCGTCATCGATCCCAGCATTTCCTGGAATTACCGTAACGTTATATGGAAGTTCATTCGGTTTCGGGATATTAGCCAGATTATCTACTCCATCGCTGAGTACACCGATTTTTATACCATCTCCGTATGCTGCATACTGCGCACGCACTTGATCTGCTTTCAATTGTGCATCACCGGCGCTCACTATATCCCGACGATGGCCTGGAATCTGTTCTCGGATCAAACGAATAGTGGTAGCAGAAATAAGATTGCGCAATTTTTTTGGATGGATTTTGCATCGAATATAAGGAACTAACCCAACCTTTTCGATTTCACCACCTAATGCTCGAACTATTGTATTAACGATTGTGGTGTCGTTGATCGATTTCAATTCTATGATTACTCTTATTCGTCCTTGTGAATCAACGGCTAAGTATTTATTACTCTTCATGAGTTTCGATAGTCTTTCTTGCTTCTCTAGAGAGGTGTCTGCTTCTTCAGATAGTCGAAGAAGGTCGTATAGTGAACCTTGCAGTTTATTTTCATCGTTAGTACGCAGTGCTTTTTCTCTCTCAACCTTCTCGATGTTCTTGCGGACATTAATCATGAAAGAATCCACTTGGGCGAAGGCAACTGAGGTGCTCAACAAGACCATTGCGACTAAGGTCGCAATCATTACCAATCTGTGTGACATTTTAAGTTCTCCTATTAAAGTTGGGTATAGTTATTTATGTGAACATTTAACATAATTTTTGAAACCTTAGCTATCTACCATGGTATACGATCCCATTCTGACAATCACAAATGAAAACCTCATTCCCATCCGTCCATACTCCCCAGAAATCCGAATGCGGATCAACCGCGTGGTTCGGGACGTTTATGAATATCTGTTTCCAGTCGTCTCCGTTGTAATGGTAAACCAGATTCCAGACGCCGACAGCAAACAAATTTTTCACACCTTGCACGAAGCGTTCGCGGAATGACGTTACTGTGGTGAATTCCCTTCGCCAACCACTGGTATCTATACTTCCATCTAGTCCGAGGCTTGTGCCAATCACACCGTTTGTTATTGTTTTCAGTTCAGAGTTTGTTGTGAACAGACCACCCCCGAATTTCTTATGTTCAAGAGTTGTGTAATCAACAATTATAAGCGTGCTATCTTTGAACATAAAAATATATATTGTATCTTTTCCCCATGGGCTCCCAAGATGAAAGTACATAGAATTCTGGAAACGCGTGAGTGAAACAACAGTTAGGCTGTCTGCAATCTTGTGCGTTTCCCAGACTGAACCATTATAATGAAGGGCATACTCATCGCCACCTACCCAAATATCATTTTTACTTACCCCGTACACATTGTACAAAATACTGTTCAATGCTTGTACGTTGCTCGGCGTGGCGTCAATCCAGCGTGCCCCGTCAAAGCGCATCAGAAACGCGCTCAACACTCCTTGGTTAATCTTTCTTCCCACTGCCCACACGTCGTTTCTCGCACTACCCCAAACAGCATAAACTGTCTTGTTTCCAGTTAACTCGGTGATCGGTGTTCCGGCAGTAGCGCGAGACCACTTCACACCGTCGTAATGCCAGAGACAATCCCGCACATCGGGTGCATCGCCTGCTGCGCCCCATACATCTGTTGCTGAACTTCCCCAAATGGATCTCAATTGGATATTACTCGGGAGATTGCCGTAATCAACGCTGTCAATAGACCAGACGTAATCACGTTTGCCAGGTTTGGGGGTGTTATCCGGTACTGTTCCCTTTTCTCTGCATCCATACTCAACCAAGATCAATTTGATTATTAAGATTAAAAGGATAAAAATTATCGTACCAGATCGTCTCATGATAATTATAATTGAGAAAATAGTATTGGAATGATAACGGAGATAGCGTTCTTCTCCTTCATGGAGTCTCCCAGCAGGATTCCCAGCCCACGCTTTGTTTCTATCTTATGCCCTATAATTATCATACCTCAAAAATATCGTTGCTGATATAGTACAGAATATTTTTTAAAAAGTCAATTAAAAAATTTTTTATTTTTTTCGCCTACTTAAAACATAATAATCTCGTGCCTTCAATTTCCCCCTTTTTTAAGATTGTCCTTAGCATAGTGAAGAAGGGAGATTCCCTAAACATCATAATTTTTGAACTTCTACTAGATTTTCTCTATTTTATAGACAAAAATCTAACAAGGCGATTATTATGCTTTTATATTGGATAATCTCATTTTTAACGCTGGTCGATCCAGCTTCTACAGTCAGGCAACAAGATTCACTGCAGACGGTTTCCGTACCTGATTCAATTGATCATCATTATTCTTTAGGAGTTGGTCTTTTTGATACGCATGATGATAGCGGAGAGTCACGCGAGCAAGCCAAAAAAGAATTTCAAATCGTACTTAAGTTAAATCCACATCACGCACCGGCAATATCGTATCTCGGTTTTATAGCGATGGATGAAGACAGTCTTGATTTAGCCGATTCATTATTCAAATCAGCTGTTCGAATAGATTCTACTTGCCCTGAAGCGCGGGTTGGAAGAGCTAACTTTTTCCGCCGTATTGGGCAATGGCAAGCAGGTTATGACGAAGCCCGCAATGCTGTGAAACTCGCACCCTCAAGCATTTTAGCTCGGTGGGAATTAGTTTCACAATTACTTCACCGGGCAGAGGCGCCGGTAACAGAAGTCGAAATTAACGAGGCGATTCCACATCTTAAAAAAATAATCGAACTTGATTCCAATGCCCGCGGGGCGCATCTTGACCTTGCAGAATCGTATGAACGATTAAAGCAATGGCGCGAGGCTGTAATACACTATAGTGAGGTTCTACACATCGGACAAATTCCAGAAGACATGGATGTTTGGGTGTATATGGTTCATTTGGATGTTGTACGCTGCCTTGAAAACTTGCATGAATATTCGGAAGCACTGCATGAATTGCAACTTTATCTCGATGAATTGAGGAAGCTCCAAGCAGATGAAGAAACGATAAAAGAAATCGAACAGCGAATTCATAAACTACAAAATAAAATTAAAAAATAAATTAAGGATTGAGACAATGTTTAAGAGATCAATTTTATTTTTATTTATCACGTTATCAGCAGCGTCTACCTTTGCACAGGTGCGTCCATGTCATACTTATTCCATTGTAGCACGAGATTCGATGACCGGAGAACTTGGTGTAGCCGTACAATCACACTGGTTTTCGGTTGGCTCAATAGTATCTTGGGCTGAAGCAGGTGTCGGTGCAGTAGCGACGCAATCCTTTGTCGATCCTGCCTATGGTCCTCTCGGCTTGGAGATGATGCGTTCTGGGAAAACTGCCCAACAGGCACTTAATGGAATCCTTGCTTCCGATCCCGGAAGAGATGTTCGGCAAGTAGCAATGGTTGATGCATGGGGAGATGTAGCTGTTCACACGGGTAAAAAATGTATTCCTGATGCAGGGCATCTCGAAGGAGAACAATTTACTGTTCAGGCAAATATGATGCTCAATCCACCTAAGGCGGATAAAGTTTGGAATGCAATGGCAATAGCGTATCGTGAGACAAAAGGGGATCTTGCAGAGAGAATGCTCGCGGCACTCGATGCCGCCGAAGCCGTTGGCGGTGATATTCGGGGAAAGCAATCTGCGGCAATTTTAATCGTAGGCGGTACATCGACAGGCAAATCGTGGATCGACCGCATAATGGACCTTCGGGTTGAAGATCATCCTGAACCGCTAAAAGAAATACGCCGGTTAGCCAAGGTTCACCGTGCCTATCAACATATGAATAAGGGAGATCTCGCTATTGAAAAAAATGATATCGAGCTTGCACTGCATGAATACGCTGCTGCGGAAAAACTAATGCCCGACAATTTGGAAATGAAATACTGGCACGCTGTTTCCCTGGTGAACGTTGGTAAACTCGAAGAATCTCTTCCACTATTCAAAACTGTTTTTACTTCCGATCCCAATTGGATCACGCTTACTTACCGACTTCCCGGCGTCGATCTATTAAAAGTCGGACAAGATGATTTAAATAGAATTCTTTCGCCCACAGAGAAATCCAAAGAATAAACGGTTACCTTGTGATGAACCGTCGCTATCTTTATATAACACTGCTTTTATCGATATGTTTAATCGGATTACATGCTCTCGGTTATTTTTATCCTGTTTGGTTTACATGGGGGTTTCATTTCCTTGGCTTTTTATCACCTCTTTATTTTATCTTATTCATTTTATTAGCATGTATTCTCATTATTTACAGCTATAAAGGTAAATTTAATCTTTTCGTTGAATGGAGTACGGTTATTTTCAGCAAACAACCGTTTGTATTTCTCAGTGGTATAGTTATATTTTTTATCATTGCTGCATTAGTTTTTCAGATAAAGGTTCCGCTGCTTGGAGATAGTTTTTTAATAATAAAGATACTTGACTCAGCACACCAGGGAGAAAAGATGTTAGCTGGTCTTCACCGTGAGCCATTGTCAATTGCTTACTTTTACTTCTTCATACAATTATTTAATGCGATAAATATCCCCGACATGTTAAGAGCATTCCTAATAGGTGAAATGATACTTGGAATTGGCTTTATCATCACATCTTATTTCATTGTGAAAAATATTATTGAAGATCCACTAATCCGAATGTTATCTTTTATTTTCTTAATTACCGCTCAATACATGCAGCTCTTCTTCGGATACGTAGAAATTTATTCCGTTGTTTTATTTTGTCTTAGTTTGTTCATTTTATTGATGGTTCTTACAATAAGAGAAAAAATTCCGTTTTATCTTTTTTTACTGTCATTTTCAATCCTCGTATATGCTCACTATCTTTCTTTAATGTTTATCGTTGCTGTAATTTATTTATGTTACATAGAATATAAAATAAATGGTTTAAAAAATATACTCATCGGAGGAGGACTCATTGCTTTCATCACATTAATAATTCTAATTACAATTAAATTTGATTATGCTCGTTTAATTCCTAATATTCCTCACGCACATTATCTCTCTTTTTGGGACACTGCAGATGGTTTTCAAGCATATACGTTATTTTCAAAATATCATCTCATTAATCTTATAAATCTCTTCATACAACAAGTCCCTTTTGCTTTGTTTATTATTGTATTGTTAGTACTTTTGGAAAGAAAAAGCGTATTAAGTTCAACCATTAATAAATTTTTTATCTTTTGTATTATTCCCCTTTTGGGATTTTTACTTGTCGTAAAGTATGATCTCGGAATGCCAAAAGATTGGGATATTTCTGCACCGTTCTTTTTTATAATAAATATTTTTGCAATATTAACACTTGCAGGATCACAAATGCAAGAAAAAGTAAAAATATATACTCTTCTTGCTTCGACAACTGTTTTACTTTCGCTGTCCTGGTTTCAGTTGAATTCAACAGTGGAACAGAACATCAAGAGAATTAAAACAATCATGGACCCCCGCATAATGGCAATAAGTGGTTACTACCAGACAATTTTTCATCTTTCAATGTACTACTTTTATAACCGGGAGATAGACAAATTTATTAATGAATGGCAAGAATATGTCAATCGATATCCGGGGGATGGAAGAGGATATGAGAAACTGGCAAAAGCATATTGGGAGTTAGGTGAACAAGCGTATGACAGTATTGCCGTAACATATGAGCGGTGGATAAAGATTGAAGATCAAAATCAGAAACCAAAAATGCAATATTCAAATTTTTGTTTAATAGCTGGGAATTCACAAATGAATCAGGGTGATTTAACAAAAGCTACCAAATATTTTAGAAGATCTATTGATTTGAATCCCTCATCATCGGGTGCATATAACAATTTAGGACTCATATTCGAAACACAGAATCAAATTGATTCTGCTATTTCCCTTTTCCACACGGCACTCAAATTAGATTCAACCTATGCACGTGCTGCAAAAAATCTTGGAGATATTTATCTTCGTAAAGGAAATACAACCCTCGCCATCGAATTTTATCAGAAAGCAATACGACTTGATCCCGGATATGTGAATGCTCTCGAAAACTTAGCAATAGTCTACCTGACAATAGATAAAAAACAAGAAGCAATCGAAACTTATAAATATGCGGCACGCATGGGAAGCCGCACAGCTCAACAATTTCTTTTGGAGAATAATTACAAATGGTAACTAATAAATTTAAGCTTGCAATCATTTTCACTGTTTTCATAATGGGATTACACATACTTGGATATCTCTATCCAAACTGTTTCACATGGGGTTTTCATGCATTAGGTTTCCTTCCTTTGCCTGTATTTTTAATTTATTTGGCACTTGGCGTTCTAATAATTCTACATATTTCAAAACGAGATATAACACCTCTGATCCAAAATATCTCCACATTTATGGCAAACAAACCTTATCACTTCCTGGGTGTTATCAGTGGAATTTTTATAGTCACCGCGATAATTTTGCGGGTTAAAGTACCACTGCTTGGTGACGGTTTCTTTCTCGTGAAGAATTTTTCAGAAGTGTTTCGTGATGTATCCCCCTTGTATCCACGGAACGAACCATTAGCAACCTTTTACTTTTACCTGATAAGTTCTTTTATCAACCCATCTACATTCAATGCTTTTTTACTCTCTTTTCTATTATCTGATATAATTTTAGGAATCAGCTTTATAATCACTACCTTTTTTATTTCCCGAAACCTTTTCACCGACAGCAACGACCAATTATTAGCGTTCTGTTTTGTTCTTGTTCTCCCATATATGCAGCTGTTCTTTGGATATGTAGAAACCTATGCAGCGCTTTTAGCTGCCTTAGCCTTCTTTATCCTCGTGACGATTTTATATCTTAAACAAAAAATATCTTTTATTTCATTACCCTTTTGTTTCCTAATCCTGGTGCTAACACATTACCTCGCACTTTTATTATTGCCCTCACTTATATATTTATCATACATCGAATATAGAAGCAGCCGAATAAAGTCGATCATGAAGGGATATGGAATATTGCTGATAGTTGCTTTAATTCTTCTCATCATGATTAATTTCGATGTAACGATATTCTCAGCAGGGGTTCCCCACAGCCATTTTTTGCCACTCATATCGAGTCAAGACCCAATTGAGGCTTATTCAGAGGTTTATACACTTTTATCACCTATTCATATTTTGGATATATTTAATTCTCTCGCATTGTTTTCTCTATCTTCATTTTTCTTTATTGCCTTTTCAGCTTTTCGAGACAAAAAAGTATTATTTCAAACAGATGTGAGTAAATTTCTCACAATTGCAATTATTCCAGTGTTTTTATTTTTACTCATCGTTAAATATGACCTTGGATCTGCGAAAGATTGGGATGTGTTAGCCCCATTCTGGTTTCTCTTTGCGTTACTGGCAGTGTTCTTATTTTTAAAAATCAAAACGGCTGACACAATAAAAATTTTCACGCTAATCTTCGTAATCACAACGATCAATTCATTCAGTTATTTTATTCTGAATGCTACCATGGAACCGAGTATTAAACGATATAAGTCTCTCTTGGATAAGCGTGTTCTTTCCAACTTTGGATATTACGCATCTACACTTTCACTTGTATTGTATTATCATCAGGTAAAAGATAGTACGGGACCGATTGAGCTATGGGAAGAATATACCGTCGCATTTCCTTCCGATAGACAAGGTTATCAAAATATCATTACGAACTTACAAAAATTTGGTATTGATAGTTTGGCTCACCTCGAGCGTACGTATTTAAGGTGGCTCGAATATTTCCCTGATGATTCAATTGCTTACTTTGGATATTCGCGCCTTTGTCTCGATGGTGGAAATTATTTTTTCAAAAACCAAAATTTAGACAATGCCAAATTGTATTATTTAAAAGCTCTTTACGTTGATGGGAACTTTGAAAGGGCATATAACAATTTAGGAAGTGTTTATGCTCAGGAAGGAAAAACCGATACAGCCATCGTCTTGTATAATAAAGCAATCGAAATTGACTCAATTTATTCTGATCCTTACTTCAATCTTGGAAATGTATACGAGGATCTCGGAAATACTAAGAAGGCGATTGAATGGTTTCAAAAAGCAGCGGAACTAGGTAATCAGCCGGCAAAAGATTTACTTAACAAAAAATCTAATTTACACTAATCCAGTATTTTATTATATTCAATGTACTTATGAATAAAAAAATCTTTGTAGCTGTTGCCGGAAATATCGGCTCCGGGAAATCCTCATTAACACGCATGCTAAGCCAACAATATGGCTGGAAATCGTTCTATGAATCTGTAGATGACAATCCTTACCTTGCAGATTTTTATGCCGATATGGGCCGCTTGTCGTTTAATTTACAGGTTTATTTCCTCTCAAAACGTTTCAACGATCATAAAATAATTGTTGATGGCAAGGAAAGTGTAATTCAAGATCGCTCAATTTATGAAGATGCGGAAATTTTTGCACGGAATTTACATGATATCGGTAAGATGGATGATCGCGACTACTCCAATTATGTTGAATTATATAAAGTGATGATGCAATATTTACAGCCGCCCGACCTTTTGATCTACCTCGATGCGCGAGTCGATACACTGCTGAAACAAATCGCACGAAGGGGAAGAGATTACGAACAAAGCATTCCCCGTAGTTATCTTGAACAATTAAGTTTGCTTTACAAAGAATGGATGGGAAATTATAAATTAGGTCATTTACTTATCATTCCATCAGATGAGGTCGACTTCGTTCACGAACGCGGCGATTTTAACCGGATGCAGCTTCTTATCCAAGGGAAATTGATGGAGATCGGATATGCCGAAAACGATAGAGTATAAGTATGTTGATTAAAAGATTACTGCAGCATACTTAAACGTCGGGAATATTCCTTCGGGCTCTCGAGTAAGCTGATTGCCGCTTTTACCTGACTATCAATCTTTAATGATTCTTCAATTTTACCTCGTTCACCCTTATATCGGCTCATTACTTCGGGCTTTAGTGTTGACATTATTTCATCACGGTGCTTAATCACACTGTTTGATTTATCTTCCTGAAGAAGCTGCCGCAATTTCTCCATCTCAGCAAGTATTGTTGGGCTTGATTTACATTTCTCTGCTGCATCACAAAGCTCTTTTAATTTTGTTTCTATCTCATCTTGATAAGTGAATTTTTGTTCATTCAAGAATTGTTGAAATTCCTGAAAGAGAGAATCAGATTGTAATTCTGTAGATGAATCTTTGTGGGTTAGTGCATACCGTGTCGCAAATTTAAAGAACATTGACTTTCGATTCAGCTCTTTAAAGTAAGAACTATGTTCCATTTCGTCAACTACAGTGTCGGGTTGAATACCGCCCGCCTCCAATTCAAGACGTCCCTTTAATGTTTTAAATTTTCTTTTAAGACTATCTGGTAACGTAGTAAAGATACCAGCTTGATCTCTTTTTGCGTAATCAATTTCCTGAATACATCTGCCGCTTGGTGTATAATATTTTGCCGTCGTGATTTTCAACTGTGTGTTGTACAGTAATGGAGTAATGGTTTGTACCAATCCTTTTCCAAATGTTCTGGTGCCAAGGACTATCCCTCTATCCAAATCTTGGATTGCCCCTGCAACAATTTCACTCGCACTCGCGCTTTGTCGGTTTACAAGTACAATCATCGGTAAATCGGGAAATATTGGTTCTTCAGCGACAAAATATTTCTTCTCCGATTCCGGTTGACGCCCCCGAGTACTAACGATTAAACTCCCTTTGTGTAAAAATTTCCCAGCTACATCTACCGCTGCATCGAGGAGTCCGCCTGGATTATCTCGTAGGTCAAGAATTATGCCCCGGAGATTCCCCTTCAATTTCAAATCTTTCAAT
Organism: Bacteroidota bacterium; assembly: GCA_030019075.1. GTDB lineage: Bacteria > Bacteroidota > Ignavibacteria > UBA10030 > SZUA-254 > JASEHD01. Next base: position 4,258 of record JASEHD010000038.1, on the reverse strand, counting down.
GCTAAACGTAATTCATCGCCCGCTCCCCGCGAGAACCTTTCAAGTCGGATATAACCAATACCGTCATTGACAAAATCTGAATAAGGAATATTTTTCAGTTGTATTTCCTCTCGAACAAGAACAAAATCTAACGGTTTTGGTTCCCCTTCTCTATCGATTTTCAGGTGCACTTCTGTGCCTGGCTCTCCTCGAGTCAAGGATCGAATATTCTCCGGTTTCATTCCCACAACAGATTTGTTATCGATCTCCAAAATTTTATCGCCCGGAAGAATTCCTTGCCGCTGTGCCGAGTAACCTTCCATCAACGAGATAATGATGATATTTCCATCACGAATACCGATTGATACACCGATACCACCATACTTACCTGCTGTGATTAATTCAACTTCATCTGCTTCCTTTTCACTGATGAAATTTGTATAGGGATCGAGAGTTCCAAGAAGACCGTCAATCCCAGCTTCTATAAATTTTTCAGGATCAACTTCGTCAACATAATTCATTGTGATTTCTTTATAGACACGCCCAATTATATCAATGCCTTTATTTATCTTAAAGAAATAATCCTGATCGGAAAATTTGAATCCTGAAAGAAATCCACTCAAAACAATAACCAAACAAATAAAGCCGATAGTCAAACTGTTTTTTCTGGATAATATAATTCGCTTTAAATTTTTTTCCATATTAGATAATCCTCTTTTCTATAACGTGCCAAATTTCATTGTGAATAATATCAACAGGACGTTTTCCGTTTACAATAACAAACCGCTCGGACACTTCTTGTGCAAGCATCCAGTACCCATCACGTACTTTTTTAAAGAACTCTCGCCCCGACGACTCCATACGATCTGCCAATACTCCTGCAGCTTCCTGCCGTTTGAATATTTCATCAATCTCGATATCAACAAAAATAGTGAGATCGGGAACTATTCCGTCAATCGCTATCTTATTAACAGCTAATACTTCAGCAAGATTAAGATTCCGACCATATCCTTGATACGCTGTAGTGGAATCATAAAAACGGTCGCAGACAACAATTTTTCTAGCTTCAAGTGCTGGACGTATGACTTCACTCACTAATTGTGTGCGGGCAGCAGAAAATAGAAATAATTCCGCCTTTTGCGTAAGTTCATTATGTTGTTTGTCAAGAAGAATTGCCCGGATTTTTTCTGAGATGGAAGTTCCACCCGGCTCACGTATGAACAACACGTCTTTGCCGAACTGTTTAAATTGTTCGACAAGAAGCTGTGCTTGCGTGGTCTTACCGCAATAATCAAGTCCTTCGAAAGTTATTAACATTTTTGATGGGTATATTTTATGTGTGTGTTTAAGTTAATTAAATATTTGATTTTATTCAAATTCTTGCCTCTCTCTCAATTTTTCTGTATGTTATCGATAGCGAATGATAAAAGAACGAATACAACCTCGAAAGAAAAAACAACTGTCGCAAAAGAAGAAACAGAAACCGGCACATCATCCTCGCCCAACCCATGTATCTCCTGCAAAGCTTGATTCGAGGAAAGAAGATACCGATCTCATTCATAAAGCACTGCAAGGTAATCAAACTGCATTCGAGCGGTTGATGAATAAATACCATGATCAGATTGCTAATCTCATTTACCGTATCACCCACCAAAGAGAGCAAGTAGAAGACCTGACACAAGAAGTATTTATTAAAGCGTTTGCATCTCTAAAGAGCTTCAACGAAGAATACGCTTTTCCCACGTGGCTTTACAAAATTGCCACGAATAGCAGCATTGATCTACTGCGAAAGAAAAAATTAAGAACATTCTCTATCAATAAACCGATCATGATGGAGGAAAGCGAATCAACATTCGAGATTCCCGATTCAACATACGAGCCGGATAAACACATCATCACTCGGCAACGATCTTTGATTCTACAAGAGGCGATTAACCAGCTGCCCGAAAAATATAAGCGGGTCATCGTTCTGCGACATATCGAAGAACGTGACTACAGCGAGATAGCTAAGATATTGAAATTGCCCATTGGAACGGTGAAAGCACATATTTTTCGTGCCCGCGAATTGTTAAACAAATACTTGCGTGATAAAATTTCCCATTACTGAAACAATTACTTTCTGATATCGTATCGTTGGTTAGAATGAATAAGAATCAAAATACATATTTCCTGTTGATATTTATTGTTCCACTTATTCTTTTGACACTTGGATTTGTTGTAAAGAAATCAGAGAAGTACCGAAAAGAGATTAGATCGACAAATGAACAAGAACTCAAAGTAAATATCCAGGCTGGCTTCGGAAAAATACGCATTGAACGCGGTACGGCGGCAATGATTCTGCAAGCCGATATCAATGCTGAATTAAAAAACGATATCGATCAATACCTCGACTATTTTAAAAGGGATGAAACTGGCTATCTGAATATCAATACAACGGAAACCATTACAAGAGGATCAAAGAAAAAGAAACATTCAATCCATTTGGGTGAACTACAAGATAATGATTGGTACATGGAATTTACCGATGCAATACCCATCTCGTTCGATATTGAACTTGGCATGGGAAAAGGTAATTTGGATATGACCGGTTTGATGGTGAAAGATTTAAATCTTTCAACAGGTGCAAGCTCGGTTGTGCTGCGTTTCGATGAGCCGAATAAAAGCTCTATCGAAAATCTTACCATCGAATCAGGTTTAAGCAAGTTCAAGGCATACGGTCTCGGCAATGCTAATTTCCGGCACATGAAATTTGAGGGCGGTGTTGGAAGTTATATTTTGGATTTCAGTGGAGTTTTAGAAAAAGAAGTTAATGTTGATATCCAGGTTGGATTGGGTTCCATGACAATCTCAATACCTGATGATATCGGTGTAAAAATATTCTATGAAAAGAGCTTCATGGCATCGATTGATTTTCCAAAAGATATTAAAGAAAAGGAAGAAGATAGCTATTACAGCTCTAATTACTATCAAGCCAACGGCAGAATTAATATGCACATCGAAGCGGGTTTGGGAAGCGTGAAGATAAAGAGAGAATAAAAACTTGATGGAATAAAGGGAACTCCGATTTCTTTAGAGTTATTTTCTTAGTCAGAAATCGGAGTTCTAAATTAGCAGAATCAGTTATGATTTATTTCTTATTTCACAACTATCATCTTCTTCACATCTGTAAATGTTAAGCCGGTCGAAGCACCTGCGGTGAGTTTGTATATGTACAAACCACTTGATAAATTCTCAGCGTTAAACGTTACAGACTTGTATCCTGCTTCTTGCATTTCATCTACAAGTGCTGCAACTTCCTGACCAAGCGTATTTAGTACAACTAATTTAACATGTGCTGGTTCAGCTAATGTGTAACGTATTGTGGTCTGCGGGTTGAAGGGATTAGGATAACAATCTAATAGCTCAGTATTTAAAGGCAATAAAACATTTTCATCCACATTTGAATCTCTGCCTTGGATGAAATCACCAGTCGTTCCTACAGCATAAGACATTTTGTTCGAATTGCCCGATGTCTCATTACAAGTATTTACTGCAACCACAAAATAATATGCTCTACGTGTAGATAATTTATGTCCAACTGCAATGTAATAATCTGTAAATGATAAATTTGGACCTGAATATATACAGATACTGGAATTCTCTCCATAGCAATCCTCGAAACCAGTATAGCACATGTAGAGATATAAGCGATATGTTACACTGCTGCCACTTGATGTCCACGTCAGGTGAGGAAATCTTAAACCATTGTGTAATACAGTTGTGCCTGATAATGTGGGAGTGGGTGGAACAGGTTGCTCGCATGGTGGATTGGGAGGTACTGGAGAATTTGCCACAGGCGCTGTGTAACTGTTTGAATTTATATTGAGGATTATCTTGCCAGCTTGACTAACCTTCACCCAGTATCCTTTGCCTGGTATGAGTATATCGCTTGGTACATAGCTTCCTGTGTACTCGAAGAAATTTGATGTCCGTGTTGTATTTTGAAAAATAACCTTTGAGGCAGGAATATTCTGCATGAGCGAACCAATCAGATTCCAGCCCTCTTGAACATTGGCAGTGCATTTATATACTGGCACACCTCGATAAATAATATTTTCACTTGAGCCAAATTTTACCCAATATCCGATACCTGGGTAAAGTTCATAAGCTTCTTCATAACGACCGTTGTTATATTTGAATGGATAACTTATTATACTGGTTATATAGGGTGGATAAATCTCCTCTGTGGATGGACTTCTAACAGTATCCGGGATGCTCACCATATTCCATCCTGCATTTA